>JASLDB010000178.1 GCA_030151665.1 Neisseriaceae bacterium | reverse complement strand
TTGTACCTCACATCTTACTTCTTCATCAATGGTTTAAAAACTGTCGCACTTCATAGTTGAACTCAAGGGGTTAATTTAGCCCAATTACCATAAAAAAAGCCAATCAATCCAAAGCAGCAAAGTTTTTGATTTTACGCTACAATAGCGGGCTATTTTGAAGGCCGTCACTTATGTCAAAAAAAACCAAACAACAACTAGAAATCAATAAATTACACAAACGCTTACGCCACAACGTGGGCGCAGCCATTACCGACTTCAACATGATTGAAGACGGTGATAAAGTCATGGTGTGCTTATCTGGCGGCAAGGACAGCTATGCCTTACTCGACATTCTGATGCAATTGCAAAAATCTGCCCCCATCCACTTCGACTTGGTGGCAGTAAATTTAGATCAAAAACAACCAGGATTTCCTGAGCACATTTTGCCAGAATACCTACAAAGTATTGGTGTGGATTTTAAAATCATCGAAGAAGACACCTACAGTGTGGTTAAGCGCGTAATCGAAGAAGGCAAAACCACTTGCAGTTTGTGTAGCCGTCTTCGCCGTGGTGTTCTGTACCGTGTTGCCAAAGAATTGGGTGCCACCAAAATTGCCTTGGGCCACCACCGCGATGATATTTTAGAAACCCTGTTTCTCAACATGTTCTATGGTGGCAAATTAAAAGCCATGCCACCCAAACTTATGTCTGACAACGGCGAGCACATGGTGATTCGCCCATTGGCTTATGCTAAAGAAAAAGACTTGGTACGCTATGCTGAGGTTAAAGATTTCCCCATTATCCCGTGTAATTTATGCGGCTCACAGCCCAATTTACAACGTCAAGTCATTAAAGACATGCTCAATACTTGGGACAAACAATTCCCCGGTCGCATTGAAACCATGTTCAGTGCTTTGCAAAATGTGGTGCCCAGTCACTTAGCCGATACCAACCTATTTGATTTTGCCCACTTGGCAAAAGACGGTGCTGTTGTTGCTGGTGGTGATTTGGCTTTTGACCAAGAGCGTTTTAGCAACCCTACCTTGCCCATTGACAACGAAGATGATCATCATCATCAACCCACACCCAAAATTTTTAATATCTTAGACAATCGTCACTAAACCACAAAGCAGGAGGTTAACCATGCGTCATCCTTATAAACGACTTCGTGCTGCGGTGGATTTACCAGAGGTGGGTATTTCTGAAGAAGGCAGTATCCGCTCTTTGCATTTGGGCAGCCCCACCATTCAAAGCTCCATGAATTTAGACAACCCAAGCGAATTGGTGTTGTCGTATAGCCGTGCCATGATGTCATGGTTGCTATTCAAAGAGGCCAGTGCAGCAAAACACATCACTCAGATTGGCTTAGGTGGCGGCTCTTTTGCCCGTTGGCTAGATGAACATTTACCCAATAGTGAACAGTTAATTGTTGAAATCAACCCCAGTGTGATTAACATTGCCAAATCCATGTTTGAAATTCCATTTGAAAGCGACACCTTTCAAATTGTTGAAGCCGATGGCGCTCAATACATTAAAATCCTACGTGGCAGCACCGATGTCATTTTGGTTGATGGCTTTGATGACACCCAAATTGTTGATGCCTTGGTTGAAGAGTCTTTTTTTATTGATTGTCACAAAGCACTTCATGAAAAAGGCATTTTCATTACCAACTGGTGGAGTGGCGACAAACGTTACAATCTATTTATTGACCGCTTAAAAACCGTTTTCCCATATGTTTTAGAGATTCCAGCAGAAAGCCATGGCAATAGTGCTGTCATGGCAACCAAAACTGAGCCCACCTTGCAATTGGATGCCTTAAAAAAACGGGCTTTGAATTTGCGTGACCAATATGGCTTGGATTTCATCCCGATGTACCATGCCATCAAAGCCAATAACCATCACAATGACAAAAAATTGGTGTTTTAAATCCTCATTTAACCTTTGGAGTGGCAATGAAATTCATGGTATTTTTGCTGGTGATGTTACTGGTCTACCAAATTCTCATTGCCATTGCTGCTCGCTCATTATCTTGGCTTTTTGCCAAACAGTTTTCCACCCAAACCTTAAAATACGCCCGCATCGGCTTTTGGCTATTGGCAGAAAGCATGGCTGCTGCCTTGCTCTTGCGTCACACATGGCACCATGGCATGAAGTTAGCTGCCATTATGTGGGTGATTTTGTTCTACATCACCTTATTTGCCATCACAGGTAAAGTACTGTTATTGCTATCTCGCTGGTTACTCAAAGAAAAGCAACAAGGCATTTTTGCCAATATATTGCGCTGGGTGTTGCCTAGCTTGTGGATGGCGCTGATGGCACACGGTATTTATGCTGCCTACAATCCGATTGTGATGCAGTACAATATTACTGTGGATAAACCCATGCAAAAGCCACTGCGCATGGTATTGGCAAGCGATTTGCATTTAGGCTTATTGGTGAGAGAAGGTCATTTATCATTTTTACAACAGGTTACCGACCAGCATCAAGCGGATTTTATTGTCTTAGCTGGCGATATTATGGACGACAATAGCATTGAATATGACCGCTTAAACCTGGCCCATGCCATGAAACAACTGCATGCCCCCATGGGAGTGTATGCCGTCATGGGTAACCATGACCGTTTTTCTCACCGCAATAATGTCCAGGCTTTAAAGGCTTTGCCCAATCTGACCTTATTGCAAGATGAGGTCATCACCCTTCCCAATGACATCAATATTATTGGACGTTTAGATGACCAATATCCTGAGAGAAAAAGCACCAAAACCTTAACCAATAAGATTAACAATCCATGGCCGATTCTATTAATTGACCATGAGCCCACCCAAATTCAAGCACACTCAAAACAAAAAATTGATATTCAAGTATCAGGCCATGCTCACCGCGGACAAATTTTCCCAGCCAATTTAATCAGTCAAAAAATACATTTTTTTGATTATGGTTATTTGCATTTAAATAACCGACATTTTTTTGTGACATCGGGTTTAGGCTTTTGGGCAGTGCCTTTACGGATTGGTACCCGCAGCGAAGTGATGCTGATTAATATCAAATCTAGTAAAGCCCCTAGTCAAAAGCACTAACAATATGCTAACTTTATATTTATTTTTAAAACCAATAATTAGGATACTCATAGCAATGAAGCGATCTACCATTTCTTTGGTTGTTGTGGCTGCTGTTGCCCTAGCTGCCTGCCAAAAACCAGCAGAAACCCCTAAAGCAAAATTTGAAACCAATGAACAAAAAATGTCATATGGTATGGGTTTACAAATTGCCAAATCGGCACCTGATGAATTTAACCAAGCAATTGATCAAGAAGCTTTGTTTCAAGGTATCCGTGATGGTTTTGCCAAAAAAAATCCTCAGTTAAGTGAAGCAGAAATCAAAACGGCTAGCGAAGCCATCATGAAAGTGATTGAAGAAAAAATCAAAAAATCTCATGAAGCAGCTGCAGCCGAAGGCAAAACTTTCTTAGCCACCAATGCAAAAAAAGCGGGCGTTATCACAACGGCTTCTGGTTTACAGTATGAAGTATTGAAAAAAACCGAAGGCAAACAAGCCAAAGCAGGTGAAACGGTTACTGTTAACTACAAAGGCACTTTGTTAAATGGCAAAGAGTTTGACAGTTCATATGCACGTAATGAACCTGCAACATTCCCATTATCGGGTGTCATCCCTGGTTGGCAAGAAGGCATTCCGTTGATGAAAGTTGGCGAAAAATATAAATTCTATATTCCTAGTGAATTGGCTTATGGTGCACAAAGCCCATCACCTGATATTCCACCAAACTCTGTATTGGTATTTGAAGTGGAATTGATGGACATCCCTGCACAACAAGCAGCGCCACAAGGCACACCAGAATTACCAGCTAAATAAGACAGTCTTATCTAAAACAGGTCAGCTAACACAGTTGACCTGTTTTTTATTGAGCAAAAGACATGGCAGATAACTTATCAAGTCTAAGCTTTTCGATTACACTAATGCCTGATATTGACTGTTGAAAGTTAGCCATGTCTTATTTTGATCGACATGTTTTTGTTTGCACCAATGCTCGCCAAGATGCTTGTAAAAAAAGCTGCAATGATCATGGCGAAGGCACTCAAGCTGCCAAGTTTCTCAAGAATGAAGTCGCTAAACGTGCGTTGAATGGCAAAGGCCATATCCGCATTAGCCAAGCTGGTTGCCTAGGCCGTTGCCAAGAAGGACCTGCTTTGGTGATTTACCCTGAAGGTCATTGGTACACTTACCAAACCGAACAAGACTTGCTGCAAATTTTAGAAGAAGATTTAATCAATCAACGCCAAGTCACAAGCTTATCTTTGGACTAAAGCGTTTACCCAAAAAGAGTAATAACCATGTTAGGTCCCAAACCTTTTATGATTACGGGTCCTGTTGGCCCATTAGAAACCTTATATTTCCCTGCCAAGGGTGCAGAAATTGGCGTGGCTGTTATTAACCACCCCAATCCAACCCAAGGTGGCACCAACACCAATAAGGTGATTCAAACTGCTGCCAAAGCTTTGAGCAACTTGGGTTTCCATTGTTACCTACCCAACTTACGCGGTGTAGGCAATAGCGCAGGGCAACACGACTTTGGCCAAGGCGAAGTAGAAGATGTCTTGGCAGTCATTGCCCACGCTCAAAATCAACACCCTCATTTGCCTAAACTGGCTGTTGCTGGTTTTTCATTTGGTGGCTATGTCACAACATTTGTTTGCAATCGAATTCATGTTGACCACGTGTTATTGATTGGTCCTGCTGTAGGCAAATACGAAATTGCCGCCCCAGCGCTACCACAACCAGAAAGGGCGTTAATTATTCATGGTGAAGTGGATGATGTGGTCGAACTTCAATTGGCCACAACATGGGCATTACCACAAAAAATGCCAATCTTGGTTATTCCAGATGCAGGGCACTTTTTCCATGGTCGCCTCATTGAGTTGGGTAAGCACATCGAACGCTATTTTTTAGCTTAGGGGAATTTTCATGAGCCACAACTTACCTTGGCAAAATGACAACGAAAAACGCGCTGATTATGAATTGCTCTTGCAACAAATTCAAGCCATTGTCAGTGATGAGCGCAATGCCATCGCCAATATGGCCAATGCTTCCGCTTTATTAAATGGTTTTTTACCCAATACTATTTTTGCTGGTTTTTATTTATTCAATGGAGAACAATTGGTCTTGGGTCCATTTCAAGGTGGGGTCAGCTGTGTTCGCATTGATTTAGGGCGTGGCGTTTGCGGTACTGCTGCCCAAACACACACCACCATGGTGATTGACGATGTACACCAAATTGAAAACCACATTGTCTGTGACTCTCGTGCCCAATCTGAAATTGTTGTTCCCATGATGAAAGATACGCAATTATTGGGGGTTTTGGACATTGATGCTGATTTCACCTGCGCTTACGATGCCATTGATCAAGCGTATTTAGAGCAATTTGTCCGTATTTTAATACAACATTCTGATTTTTAAGTTATCTTTTCAATAAGCACCAAGCAATGGTTTGCATTACCCATGACTGACATCATCATGATTTGAAAGATATTGAATAAAAATTGCCCATGACAAACATGGGCAATTTTCTTCACAAACCGAAGCGTTTTTACTGTTTTTTAACGGCAGCAACCAAATCAACACCAAATAGTTTTTGTGCGTCCTCTTCATCAAAAACATATTTTTGCTGGCAAAAATCGCAATTAATTTCCACACTGCCTTCTTCTGCCA
>JASLDB010000133.1 GCA_030151665.1 Neisseriaceae bacterium | reverse complement strand
GTTAAGTTTAAACGCGGTGGGGGTAATGGTGGGCACAATGGTTTGAAAGACATTCAAGCCAAATTATCAAGTCCTGAATTTTGGCGTTTGCGCTTGGGCATTGGTCACCCAGGAGATAAGAATCAAGTGGCGAATTTTGTACTGAAAAAACCCATGGCGGCGGAACAAAACTTGATTGATGAAACCATTTTACATTCATTGGATTGCATGAGTGATATTTTGGCAGGGGATTTTGAAGCAGCCAAACGACATTTGCATGGCAAAAAAGCATAATATTGCTGTGTTAGAATGACTAGCACTTCATCATGGCCATGATTTGATATCATGGCTTTTTTGTGTCCATTAGCCAGTATGCTGCAAAGAAAACGCCATAATATTATTATCTGGTGATATTGACCATGTTCATTCTGTCTTTGCATGTTTATAATAACAGCTTATTTTGGCTAGTATGGATAGCGGAATCAATATGGTTTTCTCAGTACCCAAAGTGGGGCAAAAAAGTACGTGGTCGGATTTTTCTGTTGGTAGTTTACCATTTGTATTGCAGCAACAGCTGGGTAATAGAAATCAACCCATTGTGGTTATTGGTAATAGTGCAGAGCAAGTTTTGCGTTGGCAAGAAGCATGGGCATTTTTTGCACCAGAAGCCAAAACGGCTTTTCTACCAGATTGGGAAACCTTGCCATACGAGCATTTGTCACCGAACCAAGATTTGATTTCTGAACGCTTGTCTGTATTTTGGCAATTGCGCCAAAAACAATTAGATGTTTTATTTGTTCCTGTTGCCACTGCCATGCAAAAACTTCCCCCGATGTCATTTTTGGATGGCAGAACGTTTTGGATGCAAGTGGGAGATAAGCTAAATGAACAAGCCATTCGAGCCCAATTGATTGAAGCGGGTTATGAAAATGTGACCAATGTATTGAGTACAGGGGAATTTGCCAGTCGTGGTGGCTTACTTGATATTTTCCCAATGGGTTCAGATACCCCATATCGTATCGATTTATTTGGCGATGAAATCGATAGCATTAAAACATTTGATCCAGATACCCAACGTACTATTGAAGAAGTGGGCGAGATTCGCTTATTGCCTGCTCATGAATTTCCAACCGATGCTGAACATGCCCAATTATTCCGTGAACAATTTCGTGAGCACATAGAAGGAGACCCTAGCCAAGCCACTGTCTATAATGCGGTAGGCAAGGCGCAATATGGCGCAGGTGTTGAGTATTACTTGCCGTTATTTTACCCCAATGGCTTGGCCAACTTGCTGGATTATGTTGGCCAAGAGGCCATTTGTGTTTTGGCTGATGGCACTTTTGAAACGAGTCGAATTTTTTGGGCAGATGTTAAAAAGCGTTATCAATATGCCAGCGGTGATCCTCAATACCCACCATTGCCACCACAACATTTGTACCTAACAGAAGATCAATTTGGTGCCATGCTTAAACCGCATGCCCAAATATTATTGGGTGCAAGCAATAATCATGGTGATATTCCCATGGTGGCTGTGAATCGACAACAAGAAGCACCTTTGTCAGCCCTACAACAATTTGTTGATGGTTTTGCTGGGCAGGTGTTGATTTGTGCAGAGAGTTTGGGTCGGCGAGAAACCATGGTCAGCTTTATGCAACAGCAAGGCATGAAGCCTGTTTTATTGGATAGCTGGCAAGATTTTTTACTGAAAAAGCCAAAGTTAGCGATTGTGGTGGGCAATCTTGCGGATGGATTTGTGGATTCTGGTCAGCAATTTGCCATTATCAGTGAAGGCAATTTGTATCAAAATATTAGTCGACCCAGCCGTCGTTTACGTCGCCACCATGCCGCGGTAACCGACACTGCATTGCGGGATTTAGCGGAAATCAACATTGGTGACCCAGTGGTGCATGAAGAACATGGTATAGGTCGCTTCATGGGACTGTGCAATCTGGATTTGGGCGATGGCGACAATGAGATGATGTTGCTTGAGTATGCACAAGAATCGCAATTGTATGTGCCAGTTTCACAGTTGCATTTGATTAGTCGATATTCTGGTCAAGCATTGGACAATGTTGCCTTGCATCGACTGGGCAATGCCACTTGGGGCAAAGCAAAGCGCAAAGCAGCAGAAAAAGCACGAGATACCGCAGCAGAATTATTGAATCTCTATGCGCAGCGTGCAGCACAGTCTGGTTTTCAATTTGCGATTAATGAAAACGATTATCATGATTTCGTGGCGGGTTTTGGTCATGAGGAAACGCCAGATCAACTCAGTGCCATTACTGCCGTATTGGGCGATTTAACCCAGAGTAAGCCCATGGACAGATTAATTTGTGGCGATGTGGGCTTTGGGAAAACCGAAGTGGCATTGCGCGCTGCATTTGTGGCTGTTATGGGTGGCAAACAAGTGGCGATTTTGGCACCCACCACATTATTGGTTGAACAACATGCTGAAAAATTTGCTGATCGGTTTGCGAATTTCCCAGTAAAAGTTGCCCAACTGTCTCGATTTAATAGTACCAAAGAAAATAAAGCCGCCTTAGCAGGCTTGGCAGATGGTTCAGTTGACATTGTGATTGGCACACATAAATTGGTGCAACCTGACATTGTCTTTAAAAACTTGGGCTTGGTGATTATTGATGAGGAGCATCGATTTGGTGTGCGTCAAAAAGAGCAATTAAAACGCTTACGTTCTAATGTTGATGTCATGACCATGACAGCAACCCCAATACCACGAACACTGTCGATGGCTTTAGAAGGCTTGCGCGACTTTTCATTGATTACAACAGCACCCAGTCGCCGCTTAGCGGTGAAAACTTATGTTAAACCGTTTGCAGAAGCCACCATTCGTGAGGCCATGCTGCGTGAATTAAAGCGCGGTGGGCAAGTTTTTTTCTTGCACAATGAAGTTGATACCATTTTGAACATGGAAGAGCGTCTGATTGAACTGATGCCTGAAGCAAGAATTGCCGTGGCTCATGGGCAATTGCGTGAGCGAGAACTTGAACAAGTGATGCGTGATTTCATGCAGCAACGCTTTAATGTTTTGTTGTGTTCAACCATTATTGAAACAGGCATTGATATTCCCAATGCCAATACCATTATTATTAATCGTGCCGATAAATTTGGCTTGGCACAATTGCATCAATTGCGTGGACGAGTAGGTCGTTCACATCACCAAGCTTACGCTTATTTGCTCACACCAGATTATATCAGTAAAGATGCTGAAAAACGCTTGGATGCGATTGCCATGGCAGATGAATTGGGTGCAGGCTTTACCTTGGCGATGCACGATTTGGAAATTCGTGGCGCAGGTGAAGTATTGGGAGAAGGGCAATCAGGTGAAATGCTGCAAGTGGGGTTTGGGCTTTATACAGAAATGCTTAAACAAGCTGTTCGTGCTTTGAAAAAAGGTTTTGAACCCGATTTGGATGCACCTTTGGCGGTGACAACTGAAATTAAACTGCACAGCCCAGCATTATTACCCGAGGCGTATTGTCCTGATATTCATGAGCGTTTGGTATTGTACAAACGCTTAGCAACTGCGGAGAATAATGCCGAGGTTGACCGCATTTATGAAGAGTTGATTGATCGTTTTGGTTTGCCAGAAATAACGGTTAAAACACTGGTTGAAAGCCATCGCTTGCGAATTCAAGCCAAAGCCTTGGGTATTAGTAGTATTGATGCCAGTGCCGAGTCTATTGTTTTAACCATGGGCAAAGACCATAACATTGATCCAACTGGAATAATCATGTTAATCCAGCAAAATAAACAATACCAATTGGCAGGACCAGATAAATTAAAAGTGGTACAAGCATCGACTGATGTGACGGCACGCATTGGTTTGTGTAAGAATATTTTGCAAATGCTTAAAGTGCTTTAATAATATAAAAAGCCACAAAAAAACCTGCCAAAGTAGCAGGTTTTTTAATGTACTTGTCGAAATTAATCGTCCAAATCCAATACAGCCGATGTGTAAACATCTTGCACATCATCCAAATCTTCAAGCGCATCCAATAGTTTTTGCATTTTAATGGCTTCATCGCCGGTTAAAACCGCTTCATTTTGGGCACGCATAGTCACATCGCCATCAACAGATGTAAAACCTGCTGTTTCTAATGTGGCTTTGATATTGCTGTATTCTGTCGGTGCGGTGATGACTTCAATGGATTCATCATCATTAACCACAACATCTTCAGCACCTGCTTCTAGGGCAGCTTCCATCAAGCTGTCTTCATCAACGCCTGGGGCAAATAACAAATAACCTTGGTGTTCAAAGTTAAATGCCACACAGCCATCGGTACCCAAGTTGCCACCATTTTTGCTAAAAGCATGGCGAACGTCAGCCACGGTACGGGTTTTGTTATCGGTTAAACAGTCAACCATTACTGCTGCACCGCCAATGCCATAGCCTTCATAGCGCAATTCAAGGTACTCAACACCTTCTAAGTTGCCTGTGCCTTTGTCAATTGCTCGTTGAATATTGTCCTTGGGCATATTGGCATCAAAAGCCTTGTCCATGGCTAAACGCAAGCGAGGATTGGAATTGGGGTCACCGCCGCCCATTTTAGCGGCAACGGTAATTTCTTTAATCACGCGGGTAAAGATTTTGCCGCGTTTCGCATCTTGGCGTTCTTTTTTGTGACGAATATTCGCCCACTTACTGTGACCTGCCATACATACCTCGTTTTATCTTTTCATGTTACAAACAAATAGAGCCGTATTTTAGCATATTTTTTTATGTGGGTTATTTGTCTTGTTTCTCATGACTTAAAAAACCTTGCTCACGCAAAATACGTGGTGTATTTTCACCATAAGGGGCACTGTAATAACGCGAGAACTTTTCGCGCCATGGTAGGGTTTCTCGTGCTTCAGCAAAGGCTATCATGGTTTTTTCATATTCGATTAAATCATCTGCTTGATTTTGTACTTGGTAGCTGTTTTCAAAAACATTGGTTTGCGATTTTAAACGCGGTTTGACTTGCATTTCGATATTAGGCTTGCCAATGCACAGACCAAACAATGGGAATGTCCATTTGGGTAAATTCAATCGTTCAATCAGTTCTGCCATAATCAAGCGCATGCCACCAATATAACAAGTGCCATAACCCAAACTTTCCGCTGCAACCAATGCATTTTGTGAAGCAAAAGCTGCATCGGCTGTGGCAACCAGTAAACTGTCTTCCATACCCGCAGACATAAACGTACCACCATAGGCTTCACTCGATAGCTGCATGCGATACAAATCCGCCACCACAATCCAAAATTCAGAAGCAGCAACGATTTGAGGGTTGCGTGTAGACAGCTCGCCAATTTGATTGCGCAAGTTTTTATCAGTGATGCGAATAAAACTATAATGCTGACCGTTCATGGATGATGGTGCTTGTTTGGCTGAAGCCA
>JASLDB010000125.1 GCA_030151665.1 Neisseriaceae bacterium | reverse complement strand
AATGCCAAAAACACCAATCATCATCAATAAATAGCCCCATTGCAAAGCATTAGACCATTCATTATTTTCTTGCCGATCTTTGCTACTTTTTATAAACAAAACAAGACCGATAATAAAAGCTGCAATAGCCGCTATAAACATATTATTTGACATTTATTTGTCCCCAACTTGTAATATCGCTAAGAAAGCTGCTTGTGGAATTTCCACATTGCCCACTTGTTTCATTCGCTTCTTACCTGCTTTTTGCTTCTCGAGTAATTTGCGCTTACGAGAAATATCGCCACCATAGCATTTTGCTAAAACGTTTTTACGCAATGCTTTAATGGTTTCACGTGCAATAATCTGACCACCAATTGCTGCTTGAACCGCAATATCAAACATTTGACGTGGAATCAATTCACGCATTTTTGCGGCCAATTCACGGCCACGGTATTGTGCGGTATCACGGTGAACAATCAGGCTTAAAGCATCTACTTTTTCACCGTTCACTAAAATGTCCAACTTAACCAAACGCCCTGCTCTAAATTCTTTGAATTCATAATCCAATGAGGCATAGCCACGGCTGGTTGATTTCAACTTATCAAAGAAATCCATTACCACTTCATTCATGGGCAAATCATAAGTTAGCATGACCTGACGACCCAAGTATTGCATGTTTTGTTGAATACCGCGTTTTTGATTACACAAAGTCATCACGGAGCCAACAAATTCTTGCGGCACCAAAATGGTTGCTGTGATAATCGGCTCAAAAATGGTTTCAATAATGGCAATATCAGGTAGTTTTGAAGGGTTTTCGACTTCAATCTGTGTACCATCTTTTAACAAAACTTGGTATACCACGGTTGGTGCAGTGGTAATCAAATCCATGTCAAATTCACGCTCTAAACGCTCTTGCACAATTTCCAAATGCAATAAGCCCAAAAAGCCGCAACGGAAACCAAAACCCAATGCTTGTGAAACCTCTGGCTCAAAGCGTAAAGAAGCATCATTCAGTTGTAGCTTTTCCAAGGCATCACGCAAATTATCGTAATCATGGCTCTCTACTGGGTACAAACCGGCAAATACTTGCGATTGAACATCCTTAAAACCAGGTAAAGCCGAAGCGGCAGGATTGGCACAAGTTGTGACCGTGTCACCTACTTTGGCTGCTTGCAACTCTTTAATACCCGTAATTAAAAAGCCCACTTCACCCGCACGCAATTCTGTGCGCTGTACTGATTTTGGCGTAAAAACACCAACTTGCTCAACCAAAGACTCTGCTTTGGTTGCCATAAAGCGCACTTTGTCTTTGGTTTTCAATACACCATCGATCATGCGAATTAGCATTACTACGCCCACATAGTTATCAAACCATGAATCAATAATAAGTGCTTTAACTGGGCCATCAATATCACCCACAGGTGCAGGCACACGTTTAACCACTTCTTCGAGTACGTCTTCTAGACCAATACCACTTTTAGCCGATGTATGTACTGCATCAATGGCTTCAATGCCAATGACATCTTCGATTTCTTGCGCTACACGGTCAGGTTCTGCCGCTGGTAAATCAATTTTATTGAGTACTGGGACCACTTCAACGCCCAAATCAATGGCAGTGTAGCAGTTGGCAACTGTTTGAGCTTCTACACCTTGAGAAGCATCAACGACCAATAATGCGCCCTCACAAGCAGACAATGAGCGAGACACCTCATAAGAAAAGTCCACGTGTCCTGGAGTATCAATTAAGTTAAGGTTGTATACCTGTCCATCGCGCGCTTTGTAATGTAGCGCAGCAGTTTGTGCTTTAATGGTGATGCCACGTTCTTTTTCAATGTCCATGGAATCCAAAACTTGCGAACTCATTTCGCGGTTGTCCAAACCACCGCAATATTGAATAAAACGGTCAGCTAATGTTGATTTGCCGTGGTCGATGTGGGCAATAATAGAAAAATTTCGAATGTGTTTCATAAGTTCGTGATTGCTATTCCAAGACATTGATGTCCACTTTGCCACTGGCCAGTGGAACCATCAAGATTTTAAAGATAATTTAGGAGGGTGATTTTAACTTAAACTGGACAAATATGCACTCAATCCTTGTACATCTAAATGCCAATGGCAAATTTCTGTTTCACCATGTAATAATACAGGAACCAATTCATTGTATTTCTCAACTAATGCTTCATCCTCATCGACATCTACAACATTGATTTGAAAACCATATTGAGCCTGAAATGGTTTTAGTTCATCAAGCATAACTCGGCACAGGCTACAATATGGTCGATATAATAAGGTTAATTTTGTCACGTCCAACCTTTGGTTTTGAATAAAAAAAGACGCTCATTATAGCGGAATAATGACTTATTTCTTTTGTACTAAGCCAATATCTTGCCAAAAGCGTAAAGTTTCTTGTTGCAAAGACTTTTGCCAATCCACAAAGGATTGATTGCCAATTGGTAATGTTTCAGTAAAAGGTTTAAGCCAAGCGGTGCTATCGCTAACCGTTTTAGCTTGATTCTGAGCTGACTTTTGCCAATCAGAAAATATTTTCATGTTTTGTTCTAAAAACTGACCCAAAATAGTTTGAGATGCTTGTCCATACATGCGAATCATTTGGCACAACATTTCATCATTGAACAAAGGCGAACCGCCAGCTTCTTCGTCTAATAAAATTTGCAATAACACAGGTCGGGTTAAATCCTGACCCGTCTTGGCATCAATCACTTCAATATCAGTGTATTCAAGAATCATCTGTTTTACATCTGCCACAGTAATGTAACCACTGATAGCAGTATCATATAAACGACGGTTGGGGTATTTTTTGATGATGCGCTTATCTGCCGTCATGGTATCTCCTCATTGTTTTCAGTAGCTATAGTAATGGTAAGGTGCATATTTAGCAAAAAATATCGCTATACAATTAAAAATAAAACGAATAATGCTTGTTTTTTTGCAGTGCAACATTTATGATAATCCAATAGCTACAGGGGCTTATTGTTAATCATCTTAACACTCCCTGATAGTGCTGTTGTGCTTTTTACACGAATAGTTTGGCTGCTTAAGCGTTTTACAAACAGCCTTTAATCAATATCGACGGAGATGCTTGTAATGCAAAATTTGAAAGATGCCTTCAATAAATCAGGTTTAGAAACCTTAGCCCAAATCAACAAAGCGACTGAAGTGGCTTTGCAAAGTACTGAGCAATTGGTTAAATTGAATATGGAGTTTGCCAAAACATGGGCGCAACACAGCAATGAATGCGCTAGCAATTGGTTAAGTGATATCAACAACCCCCAAGATGCCACCAAAAAAGCAACTGATTTGATTAACCGCAGCAATGAACATGTTCGTGCTCACTTGCAATCGCTTTGTGACTGGGCTGAATCTTGCCAACAAAATACCCAAGTGATTGCTGAAAGCCAGTTGTCACATGCTCAAGACAACATTAAAGAGCAATTAGAAACCTTGCGCGCTTCTGCTCCTGCTCAATTGCATGGTTTGTTTGACCAAGTTAAAAATTCTTTTGAAACTGCACAAAGCACTGTTTCTTCTTTGCAAAAAACTGCCAAAGAAGTACAACGCAATGTTGCTCAAACCGTGAAAAAAACGGCTGAAGCAGCCAATGCCGTTGCAACACCTGCTGCAGCTGCTGCTAAAAAATAAGTTTATTTTTTGCATAAAAAAGCACGCCTTGAGCGTGCTTTTTTGATATGGGTTTGCTTATTGGTCAGATGGGTTTAAAATAAGCCCAGATTGTTTTGTTCGCACACAGAAAGAAATACATGAAAATCAGTACCCAGTTTGATGCCGGCAGTGTTGTAGTGGTTGATTGCAGTGACTCAAGCAATGTGCAATTGCGCTTGCGTGAAGACAATGCTTCAGAATTTAAACAATGGTTTTACTTTCGTGTACAAGGTGCAGCCTATCAAGAATTACACATGCATTTTGACAATGCCCATGAATCAGCTTATCCAAAAGGTTGGGAAGATTACCAAGCTGTTGCATCTTACGATAGACGCAATTGGTTTCGTGTCCCCACTCACTACGAAAATGGCATTTTGAGCATTGAGCACACGCCACTTGGCAACAGCATTTACTATGCCTATTTTGAGCCTTATTCTCATGAACAACATTTGAATTTATTGGGCGACGCCCAAGGCAGTGGCTTGTGCCAAATCGAAGACCTTGGCAATACTGTACAAGGTCGTGACATGAATTTGTTGACCATTGGTCATCAAGTGGCCAGTGATTTGAAAATCTGGG
>JASLDB010000124.1 GCA_030151665.1 Neisseriaceae bacterium | reverse complement strand
TCTGTTTTAATAAAATATACACAACAAACCGATTCCTATCAAAACACGCTTATAGCTTGCTTTGATAGGCGTTTTATAGCTACCCCATTGCTATCTTGCTAATAATATCGCCTGTCTTTACAAATTTTATTAGCAACTTACATACAGGCACGTTAATATCAATACCAACCATATAAACAACTTTGTCATGTTGGTTCGACATGTTATTAAGGTTGTTTTTTGTCCCTCCAAACAGATTAAGAATTGCAGTTGAGACATGATGATATTCACCGACTCTCAATCACTTGCAGCAGCAGATCGCTCATTGGTTGAACAATTAATTAAACAGCTTGATACTTGCTTTGCCCAAAAATTACACAGTGTTTACGTCAGTGGTCACAAAAATATTAACATTAACGATCATCCACAGGTTGATTTAACCATTAGCGCTATTGTTACCCATGCTTTTACTTTGGCTGATTTAGAACAATTAACCCTACTGAAAAACAGCTTATTGGTTGAATTTAACTTTGTAAAATCGATTGCATTTGATTTAGCCACCATTCAATCTGTGCTATCTGCAACCAATATTCAAGCATGGGCTTATTGGATTAAAAATGAGAGTACCTTTATTGGTGGCACCGATTTGAACCAATATTTTCACAGCTTTGACCCCAAAATTTCACCTGAACTCATGGTTGATGGTGAATATTGCCCCTTATGGCAGCGCTTTTGTGACCAATTGGTTTTGGGTTAAATCCACCTTGCTGCTGTTTATGTTCAAAAATCCGTTACAATGGCGTTTTGCTTAAGTAACGGTTTTTTTATGCCTCAATGGGATGTCATTATCTTGGGTGCGGGTGCTGCAGGAATGATGTGTGCAGCACAAGCGAGCAAACGCAATCTATCGGTCTTATTAATTGACCACGCACAAAAAATTGGCGAGAAAATTCGCATCTCAGGTGGTGGTCGTTGCAACTTTACCAATACCAAGTTAGATGGCTTTGATGGCAGCCAATATTTTGTCTCTGAGCAACCTCGTTTTGTGCGCCATGCCTTATCCCGTTTCACGGCACAAGATTTTGTCGCTTTGGTGCAAGATCATCACATTGATTACCATGAAAAACACCAAGGCCAGTTATTTTGTGATCACTCTGCCAAAGACATCATCGCCATGTTGCAATCCATGTGCAACCAAGGGCAAGTCACATGGCAAATAGGCACGACCATCGACCATGTTCTCTACCATGATAATGCTTACCAAATCACCACAGACCATGGCATATTCCACAGCAAAGCGCTGGTCATCGCCACAGGTGGTTTGGCTGCACCAGCGATTGGTGCGACTGCACTGGGCTATGAAATTGCTAAACAATTTCACCATCACATTGTGACACCAGAAGCGGCATTGGTGCCCTTGCAATTTGAAAACTGGGCAGAACAAGGTTTTGCACAATTATCTGGCTTGTCTTTGCCTGTGAATATTTCAACAGCAGTGGGCAAAAAACGCATGGTGTTTCAAGAAGACCTACTCTTTCGCCACAAAGGTTTAAGTGGTCCTGCTATTTTACAAATTTCTAATTATTGGCAAAAAGGCCAGACCATTAGCATTGATTTGTGTCCCGACAGTGATATGGCGCAGCGCTTGTGCCAAGGAAAATCAGGTCAGAAAATTCAGCTATCCACTGCCTTACAACAATTGGCTCCCCATTTACCCAAGCGCTTATTGGACACTTGGTTATCACAAACGGCTTGGCAAGCTTATGCACAACACAAATGGGCAGATGTTTCTGATGCTCTTTTGTTGGCCATTGGTCGCAGCTTCAACGATTGGCAAGTTTTGCCTTCTGGCCATGATGGTCATAAAAAAGCTGAAGTGACACGCGGTGGTGTATGTGTAAAAGAAATTGATGCCAAGACCATGCAAAGTAAAAAACAAATTGGTTTGTATTTTATTGGCGAGGTGATGGACATTACAGGCTGGTTAGGCGGTTATAATTTCCAATGGGCTTGGTCATCTGCTGTTTGTGCCGCAGAAGCATTGGCCCAATCACAAAAAAACATTTCACATTAGCACAAGTACGAGAATATTATGCCATTAACCGTTTGGGGCTTGGCTTTAGCACAAGCCTTACTAACAACCGGCAACACCTTATTGGTTGCTGTTTCAGCTTTAATTGGCCAACAATTGGCTACTCACCCTGCTTTGGTTACTGCACCCATTGCAGCTCAGTTTCTGGGCCTAATTGCATCAACCATGCCTGCAGCCCATTTTATGCAAAAATTTGGTCGCAAAAAAGGCTTTATTATCGGCAATATTTTGGGTGCCATGGGTGCCTTGGTTGCCATGCAAGGCTTGTTTGCCCAAAGTTTGGGTTTGTTTGCAATGGGGACATTTTTAACAGGTCTTGCCATTGGCACTGCACAGCAATACCGCTTTGCAGCATTAGAAGAATGCAGTAAAGCACAACATGCCAAAGCCATTAGCTTGGTCATGAGCGGTGGTGTTCTCGCAGCAATTTTAGGCCCTAACATGGCCATTTGGTCGCAAAAATGGTATGCCGGCAATGCTTTTGCGGGTGCATTTTTTGGATTATTCGCTTTGTATATTTTGGCATTGATTTTGATTATCTTCTTGCCGTTGCAACAACAAACATCCCAAACCCAACAAAAACAAGCTGTTCGTGGTTATGGGCAACTTTTTCAACAACCGATTTTGATTGCGGCAGTGGTTTCTGGCGTGATTGGCTATGGGGTGATGGTCTTTCTCATGACCGCCACACCTTTGGCCATGCACCATCATGATTTTGCCTTTGATAAAATCGCTTTGGTCATCCAATGGCATGTTTTGGGCATGTTTTTACCATCATTTTTTACTGGTCGTTTAATCAAACGCTTTGGGGTAAAAGCCATTATTTTATCTGGGTGTGTACTCTTGTTAATGGCAGCACTGATTAATTTATTGGGACAAAGTTATTGGCATTATTTTAGTGCCTTGGTGTTATTGGGTATTGGCTGGAATTTTACGTTTATTGGTGCTACCCATTTGCTCAGTTTTGCTTACCAAGATGCAGAAAAAGGCAAGGTACAAGGCATGAATGAATTTTTGGTATTCACTGCAGCCGCTATTGGCAGTTTATTTGCGGGTCAAACTGTCAGCACATTGGGTTGGGCATGGGTCAATATCATCACCATACCCATCATTATTATTGTCATTGTTTTGATTTCTCGTTTAAAATTGGCGCCACAAAACATCTAACTTTATGCTAGCGAACGAATAAAACAAGGAAAATGCAATGAACAATAATGCTTACCAAGCACCATACACTCAAAATCAAGTCGCCAACCATGATGAGCAAATTGTCACGGTTAAAGAATGGGTCATCACTTCATTAATTATGATTATTCCACTCGTCAACCTTGTGATGTTGTTTGTATGGGCTTTTGGTTCAGGTTACAAAGCCAGCAAATCTAATTACTTTAAAGCCCAGTTATTGATTATGGCTATTATATTCGGCATTACGATAGCATTGACTCTACTACTTGCAGGCATTGGTTTCGCTCTTCAATAGCATCAACACACCATAAAACAGCTGGTCAGCACACCAGCTGTTTTGCTTTTTACCCCATTCAAGATGCCTTAGTTACCTTTGGCAAATCTCGATTACACCACTCACTCCATGAGCCCACATACAATTTTGGTAAAGGCAATTGTGCATTAGCCATTGCCAGTAAAGTATGGCATGCTGTCACCCCTGAACCACAATGAATAATGGTGGTATCTGCATCCAAATGCCCGTAGCGTTGGCGCAAGGCTTCGACATCCAATAAATGCCCTGTTGCATCAACATGCTCTGTTAACGGCATGTTGAGCGCAGATGGGATATGACCTGCCACAATGTCCAAGGGCTCAGTCAAGCCTTGATAGCGTTCAGCACTTCGAACATCAATAATGGTCATGTTGGCATCGACACTCGCGGCTTTGACATCATCAATACTGGCCGTGGGCAATTGCCATGTCATTGGCACAGGGTAATTGGCACAAGGTTTGGCTTTGACTGTTATATCATCGATTGGCCACTGCGCGGCTTTGGCTGCAGCCAAGCCTCCATCTATTACTTGTACTTTGGTGTGCCCGACCGCCTTTAACATCCACCAAAAACGAGCTGCTGCGTTGCTATTGTTAAAGCGATCATAAACCAAAACATGGCTTTGAGGTGTAATGCCAAGATGACCCAATACTTGGGCAAAATCAGCCAAATTAGGCAATGGGTGGCGTCCACCATCCGCAGCCGTATCTCGAATATTCGCCAATTGCCGATTCAAATCGACCCATTGGCTATTATGGATGTGTTCATTGGCATAATCTGATGCTGCTGTGGCACTGCTTGAGGCATCAATCACGATATAATCATCACTAAAAGCTTGGTGCTGAGCAAAAAATAATGGAGCCATAAAAAATGTCCTTTTGTAAGAAAGATAGATTATTGATTTCGCACTGTCTGACAAGACAATAAACCACGCGCCATAACATCCACTTCTGGGATGGTTTTTAATATTTGCAAACGGCCATCATTGTTTAATTTAAAATGAATGTAACCCTTTTGTGTTTTGGGTTTTTAGTTCGCGCCAAGGTAACGTCTGGGGCTTCTGCGCTGCATTTAGGTCAATTTGTTCA
>JASLDB010000095.1 GCA_030151665.1 Neisseriaceae bacterium | reverse complement strand
CCCATTTTTTACCACCACCAGCGCATTCCTTTTGCCACTTGTAATGGCGATGCAGACTTATTGCTTGACTTTGCTCCCAGCACTTTGGGGCAAGCCGGGCAGGTTATCTACCAAGATGTAGAGTGTGGCATCTTAAAATGCATTGCCCCGTCGTTGTCAATATTTTTGGCTGATTATGTGGCGGATTTAAGCAATCATTGCCTTGGTAAAAATGAGCACAATGAATTGGTTTTTATCACGAATAAAACATGGTTATAAAGACAGTGTGTTAAGCCGGTATTTTATGAGGATAAGGCAAGATAGGTGCCCAAGGAGAGAGAGTGAATAAAACCGAGATACCCAATATGCAAGTGGATAAGGATAGTTGTTTTAATTACTTCATTTTGGTTCACACCATCGCTTGCCCATGGATTATCGTGTCTACCTTTGTCTTTGTGAATTGGATAGGTAGGGATGTGGTATTTTCTTCGGTTGATAGCGTACTAATCAGTCTATTGCTTGGGGCTGTTGCTGTCTTTTTAATCAGTTTATTGCCTGCATTATTTGTCTCATCATGCTATGGGAAATGGCAACCAGAGGATCCCTATCCTTATTGGCAAACTTTTTTGATTGCATGGTTAATTTATTTCATTGAGGTGATGATTATACTTGGGATAGGAATAAGCTTTGATGCTGACTTGAATGTTTTGGTATTTGCTTGGGCTGTGTTGATTTCTATGATGCTCAGTTTACCCACTTTTCTAACCATGGATGTGATTAAAAAGCGAAATGAATATTTGGCGAGGAAATCGGCATTGTCAACGGCGGCTAATAATACATTAAATTAATCAGATAAGATATTAATAATAAATATAAAAAATAGTTATTGAAGTTTGTTAAGTGTGCATGCGTGATGACATAATCAATGTATTTAAATAGGATTATTGTGTAATGTTACAAAAAAGGACACCTAGGTGTCCTTTTTGTTTGAGAGGTTTATTGTGCTTTGACCACTTGACGCCATTGGTGTAATAGCGGTTCAGTATAGCCATTGGGTTGTTTGGTACCCAAGAAAATCAAGTCACTGGCAGCACGAAATGCTGCTGAAGACTGGAAGTTATTGAACATTGGTTGGTATGCTGCATCACCTGCATTTTGTTCATCAACCACTTTGGCCATGCGAATCAAGGTTTCTTCTACTTGGGCGCGATTGGTAATGCCGTGGTAGAGCCAGTTGGCAATGTGTTGACTGGAAATACGCAATGTAGCACGGTCTTCCATCAAACCAATATTGTGAATATCGGGTACTTTGGAGCAACCAATGCCTTGGTCAACCCAGCGAACAACATAACCCAAAATGCCTTGGCAATTGTTATCCAATTCTTGTTGAATCTCTTCTGCCGACCATGTTGGGTTATTGGTCACAGGAATGGTTAATAAATCTTCTAAGTAAGATTGGCGTTGTTTTGCCAATTCTTTTTGTACCTCAAAAACATTAACTTGGTGGTAATGAATGGCGTGCAAAGTGGCACCAGTTGGCGATGGTACCCACGCAGTGGTTGCACCCGCTTTGGGGTGAGCAATTTTTTGCTTGAGCATCTCAGCCATTAAATCTGGCATGGCCCACATGCCTTGGCCGATTTGTGCTTTACCCAATCAGCCACATTGTTAGCCAGTTTGAACATTGTTCGCCTCATAAGATTGAATCCATGCCGTGGTTTTCATGTCACCTTTGCGTAACATGGGACCTGCATGCATATCTGTATGCATTTCATCACCGGTGCGGTCCAAGAAGCCTGTATTAATAAAAACGATACGCTCTTTGGCAGCAAAAATGCCTGCTTTTAAATTAACAGAGGTGCGGCGTTCTTCATCCATGACACCCATTTTAAGGGTGTGGCGTTTTAAACCCACCAAGTCTTCCACATGGTTAAACAAGGTGTTGGCAAATTGGATTTCTTCTGGGCCATGCATTTTCGGTTTAACAATGTATACTGAACCTGTGCGGCTATTGGTATTGTCTTGGCGATTTAAATCAAATGGTGCAATTAAGCCAGTCATCACCGCATCCAAGATGCCTTCTGGGATTTCTTGACCATCTTGATCCAAGATAGCAGGTGTGGTCATTAAGTGTCCCACGTTTCGTATAAACAAAAGGGAGCGGCCAGGAAGTTTGAATGTGTGTGTGCCATCTTTGCTTTGGTATTCACGGTCGGGATTCATGCGGCGAATAATGGTTTTGCCATTTTTTTGCACTTCTTCCGTTAATGTGCCTTGCATGAGGCCAAGCCAATTGCTGTAAACCAAGGTTTTGTCTTCGCCATCTACCGCAGCAACAGAATCTTCACAGTCCATAATGGTACTTAATGCCGCTTCCATGATGATGTCTTTGATGCCAGCAGGGTCTTCTTGACCAATGGGGCTGGTTTTATCAATCATGATGTCAAAGTGCAAACCATTTTGTAAAAACAGCAATGAAGTGGGGGCTGTTGCTTCACCATTGAAACCAATAAAAAATGCTTGATTTTCGATGGTGGTAGTTTCACCTGAGCCTAGTTTAACAGCTAATTCACCCTTTTCAATGTGATAGGCCACAGCATCTTTATGGCTACCTGATACAAGGGGGATGGTGTCATCTAAGAATTGGCGGGCGAAAGCGATGACCGCTGCGCCACGTTGACTGTTGTAGGTTTTGCCTGGTGCTAAATCACCTGTTTGCTCGATAGCATC
>JASLDB010000061.1 GCA_030151665.1 Neisseriaceae bacterium | reverse complement strand
TGGATACCTGGCTCGGTTGGGCAATAGTAAGATGATACATAAGGAGTAACAATATGGTTGGCTTTATAAAATATGCCATGATGGTGGGGATGTTGAGTCTGTCATCATTGAGCATGGCGCAAGTGATGGTGACAGATACCCAAAAATACACAGCCAATAGTTGCGAAAAAACCCAAAGCGGCGAAGGGTGTTCAAAGTATGAAATTGAGTTTCCGCAATTTTCAGGTAAGCCATGGTTAAATCAATATATTGAAAGAGATATTCGTGCAACGGTTAGCGATGATGTCACAAATAATGCCATGCCATGGCAACAATTCTTAGATCATTATGCCAATATCAGTACTGAAATCAGTGATGGTGATGTTGTGGGCCAAGATTTTTGGTTGCAAGTTACAGCCGTGGGCATTCAAGATAACTGGACGGCATTGGTTTTTTCTACACATGAGTATTTTACAGGGGCTGCACATGGTATGCCTGGTCGATCTTTTCGGGTATTGGATACGGCTAAAGAACAAGCTGTTTTACTCAAAGACATTGTGTTACATACACCTGATGCACTCAAGGCCTTAGAAAAAGCACAATACCAAGCAGCAAAACAATATTATATTGATTATGCTGGTATGGATGCTACTGAAGCAGAAGCCATGCTCACTGGGCAGCGCTTTGCTTTTCATTTGAGTGAAGATTGGCGACCAGTACAAGGCGGTTTGGCATTTGGCTATGGCGCTTATGAGATTGGTCCTTATGCATTGGGTATGCCAGAAATTTTTGTCAAAAAAGCCGATTTGCAAAAAATTATTCGACCTGAGGTACTGAAGCGATTGGATGCTTGGCCTGTGGCTTATCAGGCGCCTGATAAAAATTAATGCACCATTTTTTATTCAAGCATGCGTCAACAGACGGTCATGAATACTGTGCATACTCAATAAACAATCAATCAAATAAGGAATAAAACTAATGATGACATGGCAACAACTGTTGAGTACACAGCGTTTTAAAATCAAAGATGGGCAAGTGATGCCGACATCGACACCTTCAACGCAAGAAGGGGTCGATGCATTGCGTACCGATTTTCACATTGATTATGATCGATTGGTCTTTTCGGCATCATTTCGTCGCTTGGGGAGGAAAACCCAAGTTCACCCATTTGCCAAAGATGACCACACGCACAATCGCTTAACACACAGTGTTGAAGTGGCGAGTGTAGGGCGTAGCATCGGTAACCGCGTGGGCGTGATGTTACTGGGTGGCGGCTTTTTGCCCAAAACAAATAGTGCATCGGATATTGGTGCTGTGGTGCAAGTGGCTTGTTTAGCACATGATTTGGGTAATCCTCCTTTTGGTCATACTGGCGAATATGCTTTACGTGATTGGTTTTTAGAGGAAGATAACGCACGATTTTTGCAAGGCTTAAGTGACAAAGAGCGTACAGATATTGTGACTTATGAGGGCAATGCCCATAGCCTTCGAGTGGTGGGCGAATTGGAAATGTACCACCGCAGGGGTGGGATGCGTTTAACATCAGCCAGTTTGGGCACATTGCTAAAATACCCTTGGGGCAGTTCAGCTGCACAAAGTAAAGGTAAAAAATTTAATATTTATCAGGCAGAAATGCCATTGGTGCGACGTGTTGCACATGAATTGGGTATGCCCATGCTTGAAACAGATGTGTGGGCAAGGCATCCTTTATCATATTTAATGGAAGCAGCAGATGATATTTGTTATGCCCTATTAGATTTAGAAGATGCAGTGGCGATTGAATTATTGCATGAGCATGAGGTTGAAGCGGTATTGTCACCATTAAGTCAGGTTGAGCAAGCATGGTCTGCACCATCACGTCATCAGCGTGTGGCGATGATGCGTGGTATTGCGATTGGTAGAGCCATTGACGATGTTGCACACACGTTTATGCGTTATCATCCAGAACTACTCATGGGGCAATTACCTGCCAAAGATATTTTGTCTTTGTGTACACCAGAGGTTCGCGATACATTAGAAGGGGCTAAGGCATTGGCACGAAATCGAATTTTCCGTCATGAAAGTAAACTTATTACTGAAATAGCCGCTTATCCTTGTGTTGGTTCTATTTTGTCATTGTTAATACCAGCTGCTCAAGCACAAGTGAGTGATGGGCATTTAAACCACAAACAATCGTTGGCATTGGATTTATTAAAAGATGATCCGGTATTGCCAAGTGATGGCTTGTATCTTGCCTATATGAAGGTTTTGGATTTTGTGGGTGGCTTAACAGATAACCGCGCAGCACAATTAGCCAGAGAAGTTTCTGGTATTGGCATGGTGTAAGTGGCCATCTTCATTTAAAATAGCATTATTTTTTAGAATATGTCCTGATTTGGGACAGCTAAAACACTTGCTAAAAAGACCAATATAAATATGACAATAGAAGAACAAGACAATATGCGTCTATCGAAGCGCATGGCACAACTGGGGTTGTGTTCTCGCCGAGAAGCCGATAGTTACATTGAGCAAGGCTGGGTTAAAGTCAATGGTACAGTGGCGATTTTAGGCCAAAAAGTGACCGAGAGTGATCGCATTGATTTGTCCAAAGAAGCACACCAAAAACAATCTGAACGTGTGACCATTATCTTACATAAGCCTGTGGGTTATGTGAGTGGTCAAGCGGAAAAAGGGTATCACCCTGCGGTGAGTTTGATTACCGAAGAAAATCATTGGGAAGAAGATCCCAGTCGTATTCGTTATGCCAGTGAGCATCAAATTGGCTTGGCACCTGCAGGACGACTAGACATTGAATCAACTGGTTTGTTGGTTTTGACACAGGATGGTCGTATTGCCAAGCAATTAATTGGTGAGAATAGTCCTACAACCAAAGAATACTTGGTTCGTGTTCGCGGTAAATTAAGTGAAGAAGGCTTGAAATTATTAAACCATGGCATCATCTTAGATGGTGAAGCTTTATTGGAAGCCCAAGTTAGTTGGCAAAATGAAGACCAATTGCGTTTTGTATTAAGCCAAGGTAAAAAACGACAAATTCGCCGCATGTGCGAAACAGTCGGCTTGAGAGTGGTGGGTTTGAAGCGCATTCGAATGGGTCGAGTGAAGTTGGGTCGATTGCCACAAGGCAAATGGCGCTATTTGGCAGCCAATGAGCGTTTTTAATGGTTTAAGTTGTGAGTTGAGAAGGGCAAAGGGCGCATGAGTCGCACATTGGTACAAGATTATTTAGAAACGCAAGGTTTGCGTTTGAATGTAGATGAAGTAGAAGTAGCCAAAGCCACATTGATGGCGATTCTATCCGCGGTGAAAGATCAGGATATTCAGGTGAACCCTTGGCTTTTGGATGAAAAAATTGCCCAAGATCCAGTGTCTGGTTTTTTTCAATTAAAAGAACACTTGCCGATTACCGATGAAACCCAAGCGCTTTGTCAGGCAGTTTTTGCAATGTTAGATTCAATTACCGAACGCCATCAGGCCAGTGCTCGGGTGTATATTCGTGCCAATCATCATCCAGATGGTTTGATGCGAATTGCCCATATTGGTCAAGCCACGAGCAATTATTTGCCAATGCAAGAGAATAAAGCAATTGCTGCGGATGCTTTATTTTCTCGTGCAGCTGAAACAGGCTGGGTTAATGTCATTGATAATTTAGCACAATGGATTGAATGGGGAGACGCGCCAGCAGCATTGCAAGATTATGGGTTGGCACATTTGGCAGTCCCCATTTGTGATGTCAATGGTGCCGTTTTGGGTTTGGTAACCGTATCACAAAGCGATACTAGCCAAGTCAGTGAAGAAGCACAAGCATGGTGGGTAGCACTAGCGATTGCCTTAAGCCATATTTTGCCCAGCTATTTACCAGTCGATTGGTTGTATCAACCCCCTCTTGATGAGAATGAATAAATGAATGCACAGACAGAATCTTGGCAAGTTGATGTTCCTTTGAAATTTGTTGCCAGTTGCCGTTTGCCTACGCAATGGGGTGAATTTACCATGCATGGCTTTGAAGAGGCATCAGGTCAAGAACATGTTTCGTTGAGCATGGGTGATATTCACGATGGCGAACCAGTTTTGGCTCGGGTACATTCTGAATGTTTAACAGGAGATGCTTTATTTTCTCAGCGCTGTGATTGTGGTCCGCAATTAGAAGCTGCCATGCAAGCTATTCAAGCTGAGGGTCGTGGTGTCATTGTTTATTTGCGCCAAGAAGGGCGTGGCATTGGTTTAATCAATAAAATCCGCGCTTATCAATTACAAGATACGGGTCTTGATACCGTTGAAGCCAATTTGGCTTTGGGTCTGCCTGTTGATGCGCGTAATTTTGTCTTGGCTAAAAATATTTTGCAGCATTTGGATATTACAGCTGTGAATTTGATGACCAATAACCCTGAAAAAGTTCAAACCTTACAAAGTGTGGGTATTCATGTGACGAAGCGCTTGCCATTGGTGGTTGGGGTCAACAAAGAAAATGAGCATTATTTGGAAACCAAATCACATAAGTTAAATCACATGCTGCCCTTTTAAATAGGGTGGTATTAAAAATAAAGCACCTGTGAGAAATCTGGGTGCTTTTTTAATGTACTTGAGTTATTTTGCCGTTTGTCACCATGCTATGCGTCAAAAGGCTTTTGGCGTATGATAAAGCCACATTCTAATAACGAAGATAAGCATAAAGGAGCCATTAATGGATGCTGTTGAACTAGACGGTCAAAAAATTGCCATTCAGAATATTTTTTGTATTGGACGTAATTATGATGAGCACATCAAAGAATTAAATAATGCTAGACCCAGCGAACCCATGGTGTTTCTAAAACCATCCAGTGCCATCTTGTTAGAAGATCAAGCCATTGTGTTGCCAGCCTATTCACAAAATGTTCATTATGAATGTGAAGTGGTGGTTTTGATTAAAGAAGACATGAACCATGTGGCAGAAGAGGACGCTTTGGATTATGTGGCGGGTTTTGGTATTGGGCTGGACTTAACCGCTCGTGATGTCCAAGATGAAGCCAAGGCGAAAGGTTTACCTTGGTTAAAATGCAAAGGTTTCCGTGGGGCAGCCTGTGTGTCTAATTTCATCGCGCGTGATTTGGTCAGTGATGTAAACGGTTTGACATTCAGCTTAAGCATCAATGATGAAATCAAACAGTTGGGTAGGACTGAGCACATGATTTATCCTGTGGCCAGTTTATTAAGCCATTTATCTAAAGTATATGGCTTACGAAAAGGTGATTTGGTCTATACGGGTACACCTGCTGGTGTCGGTGAATTGCATGCGGGTGATCATTTGGCATTGGATTTACATGGCCAAGTGCGTGCAAAGTTTAAAGTTGCTGCTTAAATAGCTAGAAGATAAAAAAGCCTTGATAACCATACTATCAAGGCTTTTTTTGTGGCTATTGGAGGCTACAATTTTTGGCTAAAGTATAGCCCTGCTGCTCTGCTTTTTTAGCGGTGTCAAAATAAACAGCATTTTTGTCATTGATGCTTTGGTAGCCACTACAATGAGCATAATGGTAGATTAGGCTGTTTTTATTGCCTTTTACTGTATTTTTCTTGCTGTTGCTTTGTGTGGTAGCACTTGTGGTTGTATTTTGGCGTGACGCATCTGCATTGGGTGATTCATCTCTTAGGTTGCTGGCTTTTAGTTGCCATTGCTTTTCACCAGTCACAAAAGGGTTATGGTGGCCCATCAGTTTGGCAATTCGGTTGTCACGTTCTTTTTCCCATTGACTGATTGGGTACTGTTTATTCCATGCCATTAAAATTTGTTGTTGGCTTTTTGACATGTCTAATTTATAGCGGTCATGCATATAGAAAGTCACACGAGCAACCATACCTTTGGCTTCATTGCGGGGTTCAAATACCCGTTGTGAAAAATCGGTTTTGCTTTGGCATTGACCGTATTGTGGTGATTGTTTGCTGGTGACCATGCCATAGCGAAAGTTGCTTCTGTCCGCATTAACTTCGCCAATAGATGGTGCCAAATTGTGTAAGTCACTTTCCATTTGGGCAAAAGTGGTATCAGTTGCAACACAGTTTTTACGACCCCCACGTTGCCAGCATTGGCGTTGGTGCCCAAATACCCAAGCGGGTACAATGTGTTCCCATTCGATTCGTTTGGCTCGTTCAGCTTGACCCCGTACTTTATAGCCACATGATTTTAAATCCACTTTGCCACCAGATGCACCAGTCCATTGCCATTGGCAACCGCAGTAAATGGTCCCTGTTTTGCTGTTGTTTTGGTCAAAATAGATTTTCTCTTTGGCCATGACTTTGGCTTGAGTAAAGGTTTTGGGTGCATTGGC
>JASLDB010000053.1 GCA_030151665.1 Neisseriaceae bacterium | reverse complement strand
ACGATGTGTATCAAATTGCCATGGGACAGATTGCACAAGAGACGATGGCATGGCAAAAACAGCCAACGTGGTTAATTTTAGACAGTGACTTGGTGAATAATTGGGCATGGAGCATGACCTTATTTGGTGATGCGCCTGAATTGATTGTAACAGCCCTACAAAAACCATTTTTGGGTCATTATTTTTTGGGTGAGCCTATGGGCATGGCTTGGGAGAATGATCCCATGCGTTGCCAGCCAGATTTAGCAGATAGGATGGCATTTTTCCAATTGTGCCAAGGTTTTTTGATACAGCATGATTTGCCATTTACGGTATTACAAGGTGATTTCGCCAATCGTTGTGAACAAGTGATGGTGGTTTTGAAAAATTTAGGTTTACAACACCAATAGGCAAAAAAAATAGGCTGCGGTGAGCAGCCTATTGTTGCTATACAGTGCTTATTGACGTTGAGCTTCTGCAGCTGCCAATGCCACCATGTTAATGATGCGGCGAACTGAAGAAATCGGTGTCAAAATGTGTACAGGTTTATTCATACCCATCAAAATAGGACCAATGGTCACGCCATCAGCAGCTGAAACACGCAATAAGTTGTAGCTAATATTTGCAGCCTCAACATTAGGCATTACCAATAGGTTTGCAGAGCCTTTTAGTGTGGTTTCTGGCATCACTTGCATGCGCAAATCTTCCACTAAAGCAGCATCACCTTGCATTTCACCATCAATTTCCAATTCAGGACAGGTTTCACGCAAGATATTCAATGTTTCAACCATGCGGCTACTGTGTTCGTTTTGAATAGAACCAAAGTTTGATGTTGATAACAAAGCGGCTTTTGGTGCGATACCAAAACGACGCATTTCTTCTGCTGCCATTTCGGTGATTTTAGCCAATTGCTGAGCATTGGGTTGTTCGTTCACATAGGTATCGGTAATGAATACGTTATGAGAAGTCATGATCAATGCATTCATGGCACCAGCAACACGCTCTGGGTTGTTGTAGCCAATGGTTTTGTCCAAAATTTTGAAGTGCTCTTGGTATGTACCGAAAGTACCACAAATTAGGGCATCTGCATCGCCACGACGAACCATCAATGAACCGATTAAGGTTGAATTACCAATCACGCGTTTTTTGGCGATGGCTTCAGTGACGCCTTCACGTTTCATGATTTCGTAATACTCTTCCCAATAATCGCGGTAGCGAGGGTCATTTTCATTGTTAACCAATTCAAAGTCTTTGCCCGCTTGGATGGTTAAACCCAATTTTTTGATGCGCATTTCAATCACACTTGGGCGACCGATTAGCACAGGGTAAGCCAATTTTTGTGACACAATGTGTTGAGTAGCATGCAATACACGCTCATCTTCACCTTCGCACAATACTACGCGTTGGATGTCTTTTTTTGCTTGGTTGAAAATGGGTTTCATGAACAAGTTTGATTTGTAAACAAACTGGCTCAATCGCTCGATGTATTCATCAAAGTTGGTGATCGGGCGAGTTGCAACACCTGAGTCCATTGCCGCTTTGGCAACAGCAGGAGCGATGCGCACGATTAGGCGTGGGTCAAATGGTTTTGGAATCAAATATTCACGACCGAAGCTTAAGCCTTCATCACGGTAAGCAGAAGCCACCATGTCATCAGGCTCTTCCATTGCCAATTCAGCAATCGCATGCACACAAGCCACTTTCATTTCTTCATTGATGGTGGTTGCGCCAACATCTAAAGCACCACGGAAGATAAATGGGAAGCACAATACGTTGTTAATTTGGTTCGGGAAGTCTGAGCGGCCAGTACCAATGATGGCATCAGGACGAGCTGCACGTGCTTCAGGTGGCCAAATTTCAGGTGTTGGGTTGGCCATGGCAAAGATCAAAGGATCTTGCTTCATGGTGTGCAACATTTCAACTGTTAATACGTTTGGACCTGATAAACCCAAGAAAATGTCTTTGCCGTTAACAGCATCAGCCAAATTGCGTTGGCCGTTGTCATCAATGGCAAATGCTTTTTTGGTATCGTCCATTTTGTCATCGCGGTTTTTGAAAATAACACCACGAGAGTCGCAAACCGTAATGTTTTTACGGTTCATGCCCAAACTAACCAATAATTCTAAGCAAGCAATGGCAGCTGCACCAGCACCAGAACAAACCAATGTAACGTCTGCAATGTTTTTATTAATGACACGCAAACCATTGATAATGCCAGCAGCAGTAATAATCGCTGTACCATGTTGGTCGTCATGAAATACAGGAACCTTAGCGCGTTCGCGTAGTTTCTTTTCAATGTAAAAACACTCAGGTGCTTTGATGTCTTCTAAGTTAATACCACCAAAAGTGGGTTCCAAAGAGGCAATAATTTCAACCAATTTATCGGGATCGGTTTCGTTGACTTCTAAGTCAAAAACGTCAATGCCAGCAAATTTTTTGAATAATACGCCTTTGCCTTCCATTACGGGTTTACCCGCCAAAGCACCGATGTTACCTAAGCCCAATACGGCTGTACCATTAGAAATAACCGCCACC
>JASLDB010000031.1 GCA_030151665.1 Neisseriaceae bacterium | reverse complement strand
CAGCAAAGCAAGCATTTTCAACAGATAAAATATTCATATTCTCAATCAACAAAAGACAAAACAAAGGCTTAAATTTTACCCGATTTTGTTGGCTTTGTGTTTTAACAATGCAATAGAACAGATGGGTAAGCATGAAAAATCACCGCTAAAGCCAATAAAAAACTGGTACAATACGCTGCTATTTGGGATTTTATTGAAGGAGTGCCATTATGTATTTTGTGGATAGAACCGCCGTGGTGTTGAAGCCGACTGAGGCATTTTTAAATTGGTTAAAAAGCACGGATGCAGATTTACCTGATTTAACTTTGGCACAAATTCGCAGTAACTGTACGGTTTATTTGGTACCAGATACGGATGAGCCTGAAGAAGTGATTGCGTATTTTAATGAGCGCTATGAAGAAATCTTTACCACCGAAATTGCAGGGTGGGAAGTTGAAAAACATTTGTGGCCAGAAGACATGAGCCTAACTGGCTTTTGGACATTTTTTGATGTCGAAGTGCACGACATGGTTTTGGATATGGTAGATGCTGAAATCCAAGTTAGCCCAGTTGTTGATAACTTGATGATGTAATGATTATTGCACCAGTAAGTTTGCGGTTTTCAAAATGCTTATTGGCTTTGGCGCTAATTTTGCATATTTTGACCCTACTTGCGGTTGTTAGCGCCTTTAATGGATGGACATTATGGGCGCTCTTCATTTTGTGTGTATGCAGTTTGTGGATAAGTTTGTCGCGAATCTTGCTAAACAATCAGCATTCAAAAAGAGCGACCATTGTGGCAGTCAAATTTGACAGTGCCCAAACGTTACAAGTGCAGTTATGGGGTCAAGATGAAACATGGTTTCAAATTGTTTTGTGTGATGGCTCTTGGGTTAGCCCCATGGGTATGGTGTGGCATTGGCAATTGGATGGACAAAAATCATGGCAAGTATTGATGCCAGACATGGTTGATCAATTAACTTATCGGCATTTGGTACTTTGGGCGAGATGGTGTCAAACAGGTCAGCCACATTGATTTGGGGCATTGACCCCATGCTATTTAAGCCATGAATAATGGATAGAAATAAAGAAAATGAACATAGAACGCAATTTGCCAGAGTGGCTGCATTATTTAGAAAATTTACACAGTCAAGAAATTGACATGGGCTTGGAGCGAGTGGGGCGTGTACGCGATGCCATGAAACTTAGCCCAAAATGCCCAGTTATTGTGGTAGCAGGCACCAATGGTAAAGGATCAGTGTGTGCTTTTTTATCTAAAATCTATGCTCAAGCCGGTTTTAACGTGGGGACCTTAACCAGCCCCCACTTATTGCGATTTAATGAACGTATTGCCATCAATGCCAAGCCCGTTGATGATGAAGACATTATCCAGAGTTTTGAAAAAATTGAAGCGGCTCGTGGTCAAGTATCATTAAGCTATTTTGAATTCAATGCTTTAGCAGCAGTGGATGTGTTTGATCGCCACCAAGTGGATGTGATGGTGTTGGAAGTGGGCTTGGGTGGGCGACTGGATGCGGTCAATATTTTTGATGCCGATTGTGCTGTGCTAACGAGTGTTGATGTGGATCATCAGGCATTTTTAGGCAATGATATTGAAACCATTGCTCATGAAAAAGCCCATGTGTTTCGCCCAAAATGCCCTGCTATTTGTGGGCAAGTACCAACACCCAAAGCGGTTCTGGATTACAGTGAACAAATTGGTGCCCAATTGCGGATTATAGGTCAAGATTTTGCCATTAATCGCATGGACAACCAATGGTCATTTACTTGTGATTTTGGTCATAACCGTTATGCATTGCCTATTCCTGCGTTGCGTGGTTCGTATCAAATCAACAATGCAGCCTGTGCTTTGGCAGCGATTGAAAGCTTATATGAGCAATTGCCAGTGAACATGGGAGCCATTAAAGAAGGTTTATTGTTGGTTGAAAATCCGGGTCGTTTCCAAGTGTTACCTGGTCGACCTGTGGTGGTATTGGATGTTGGACATAATCCACATGCAGCCCGTGCTTTAAGTAAAAGTTTGCAACAATTGCCTTATGCTGAGAACCGCATTGCCGTGTTTTCAATCTTGGCAGACAAAGACATTGACCAAGTTTTGGCATTGACCAAGGCTGAGTTTGATGAATGGTATATCGCACCATTGCACAATATTCCACGTGGCATGAGTTTGGCTGCACTAGAAGCAAAAATGCAAGAACACAATATGCCCAAGCTACAAAGTTTTACATCGGTTAATGCTGCATATCAAGCCGCTTTATCGAATGCCAAAGAAAATGATAGAATTGTCGTGTTTGGCTCTTTTCACACAGTAGCAGAAGTGGCCCAAACCCTTTCTTCGTAACAATGAAGAAAGTACAAAAAGGACAATATATGGCACAGCCAAAGAAAACAGCACCTTATAAATACAATCAATTAGAGCGCGAGTTTGACCAATTACGTCGTAAAAATCGCCGTCGTTTGGTTATCGCTATCATATTGGTTATGGCTGCGGCTGCAGTATTGATTCAAGTATTAAATCAAGCGAAACCTTCCAGTGAAACACCTACCATGGCTTCGGATGGTATTGCCTCTAATGAAGACCATCTGTTGGATGATATGCTCATCGAAGATGATGAGTTGTCCAGTGAACAGACAGTGGGTTCAGGTGTTTTGTCTGCTTCTGGTGGTGAGGCATCGGGGGCAGAAGCGGCTGCATCAGCCATGGCAACTCGCCATGTGGAAAAACAGCCTGTTGTGGCGCCGATTCAGGATGATAACCCGACACCTAGCATTAGTGTGAATCAGAAAAAGCTCACCGAGGGTAAAGAACTTAATTCTGCTGTTGAAAAATCCCATACAGGCAAGGAGGCGGCTAAATCGCCTTCGACTGCTTTATCAACATCACCCAAAAATCAAACCATACCACCTGCAGCATCCAATCAAAACAATACCAAAAACAATACTTCGGGGAACCGAAGCACCACTGAAGTTCCCATTAAAAAATCAGATCCTGTTGCTCCCAAAAATAACGATAAAACCAATAGTCAACAGCCAGAAAAAAACAATAAAAATACCCCGACTAAACTGTCACCACAAGATATTTTGAATGGTAAGACAACGACTCCCAAAAACAATAATACCAAGTTAACGCCACAAGAAATTTTGAATGGCAAAACCACAAGTAGCAGTAGAAGCAGTGTGGATACTAAAAAAGAAATATCCACACAAAAAGTGGTGATTCAAGTCGCTGCATTGAGCAGTGAAGCCAAAGCCAATGAAGTGAAAAAACAATTGAACCAAGTCGGTATTAATGCCCATTTTTCCAAGAGCGATTCTGGCAAAATGATTCGGGTGCGAGTGGGCCCTTATGCAGATCGTGCGCAAGCCCAAAAAGCATTGGCCATCATTAATCAACAAGGGCATCAGGCCATTATAGTGAGTCAATAAATGGCAACATTTGATATTGTCGTTTTGGTGGTGATTGGCGCCATGATCGTGGTGTCAATGTCGCGTGGTCTGGTGGCAGAAATTGCTTCCATGGTGATTTGGTTGGTGTCTTTTATTGGTGCCAAGATGTTCGCCATTCCACTGTCGGATATTATTTTTGCCAGTATTGAGCCCAAGAGTTTGTCCATTGCCTTAACTTTTGGCGTTTTGTTTATTGTTTTGTTTTTTGCCCAACGCTTGGCAAAAAATACATTGACAGCAGGGTTGAAAGCCATTGGCTTGGGTGGTGTTAACAGATTACTGGGTGCTTGCTTTGGTTTTGTCAAAGGTGTTTTGATTGTAACCATCGTGGTATTGGTGTGTGCATTTACTGATTTGCCTAAGCAGCCAGAATGGCAAGAAGCTTGGTTGTCACCTGTTTTTGAGCAATTGGCTTTGCTGATTGTTCCTTATTTACCCCCTTCTTTGGGTGGGTATGTACAATATCCTATCGTTAGTCTTTTACAAAATTAAGGAACTCTTTCCATGTGTGGTGTATTAGGTATGGTTTGTTACGAGCCGGTCAATCAAGGATTGTATGACGGCTTACAAATGCTGCAACATCGAGGTCAGGATGCTGCAGGGATTGTTACGGCAGAAAGTAACACGTTTCACATGCACAAAGGTAGCGGCATGGTGCGCGACGTTTTTCGCACTCGCAATATGCGCGAACTAAGTGGTAATGCTGGTATTGCTCATGTTCGTTACCCGACTGCGGGCAATGCACAAAGCAGTGCCGAAGCGCAGCCATTTTATGTGAATTCACCATTTGGTATTGTGTTAGCCCACAACGGCAATCTGACCAATACAGAAGAGTTGTTTGCGGATGTTTGTTATTCAGACTTGCGTCACATTAATACCCGCTCAGACTCTGAAGTGTTGCTCAATGTTTTGGCTCATGAAATTGAGTTGCAAGTAGAGAATCGTCAATTATCCGTGGACAATATTTTCAAAGCGGTCACACAATTGCACAAGCGTGTTCGTGGTGCATATGGTGTGGTGGCATTGATTAATGGTTATGGCTTATTGGCATTTCGTGACCCCAATGGTATTCGTCCTTTGGTATTGGGTACGCAATTTGATGAAAAAGCGGGTAAATTGGCTTATGCTGTTAGCTCTGAGTCTGTGGCTTTTAATTCTTTGGGTTTTGACTTGTTGCGTGATGTCGCTCCTGGTGAGGCTGTGTTCATTAGCTTTGAAGGTGA
>JASLDB010000311.1 GCA_030151665.1 Neisseriaceae bacterium | reverse complement strand
TGACAATATATTTAAAATACCACAATTTGTGGTATTTTTTGTTTATTCTTCGCAGTAAAATGCTTTTATGTGAATTGCTTTTGGACAGTAAACGTTTTCATTTTGGGCGAAAGTTTGTTATGGTGAATGAGTCGTTAAACATGATAAATCACTGAAGGATAAGAAATGAGCAAAGCGAATAAAAAAATTGTTAAATTAGCAGAAAAAGTTGCTGACCAAAAAAGTGCTAGCAAATCAGCTAAAAAATTGGCCAAAAAAGTCATCAAAAAAGCCAAATAATTTTGGGTAATTTGACTTGCAAAGCAGAAAAACACCCGATGGGTGTTTTTTTATGGCTGTTGCTAGAGAATGTCTGCCAAAGTATGGTGTGATAATGTCTGAATAAACTGGTTACTGGCCTGGTGCAAAACATGATTGAGTTTGCACTGTGGAACAAGAATGCAACGGTTATTTTCTTTTTGGCATTCAACCAATTGCATGGGTTCTATTTGTAAAAATAACGTACCCAATACAATGTCTTCTGGGCGTTTTGCCAATAATAAACCACCACCTTTCCCTCGTATACTTTGTAGATAGCCCAAACTGGTTAGTTTTGCAGCCACTTTCATTAAATGACTCTTGGATAAGTCAAAGTATTGAGCGATTTCGTCTATGGTGGTTTTCTCGGGTTTATTGCCCATAAAAATTAAAACCCGCAAAGCATAGTCAGTAAATTGGGTAATGTGCATGACAATTATCCTAAAGGTGTATTGACGAATTATAACATTCATTTTATATTCATGTTATATCAAAGAACAAAATGGTGTACCACATGAAACGACATCCTCACTTAATACCACTGTCGCACGAGCATCACCGCGCTTTGCATTTGGCGTTACAATTGCAAAAGGAACCAGATAAAGCCGATACGGAAACCTTGTTAACACAAGAAATTCCAGTATTATTAGCGCATTTTGCTGCGGAAGAGACCTTAATTGCCCAGTTGCTAACACCTTTTGTTAACCAGGATTTATTGCAGCAATTTACTGCTGAGCATGCGCAGTTACGTCAAATGTTGCAATTGCCGGTTGCACGTGAGTCTTATGGTGAATTAGGCCGTTTGTTACATGACCATGTTCGTTTTGAAGAGCGGGTGTTGTTTCCAGCATTGGAAACACATGGTTTAACAAGGCAAGGGGAGTGAAATGAAAAACCCAGTTGATATGCCTTTTTTGAGCTATGCATTTCGCCCATTTTATTGGGCTGGTGCCGTATTTGTGATGGTGGCGTTATTATTGTGGCGACCTGGTCAGTTTTTTGGTAGCCAGAGCATGCCTGCATTTTTATGGCATGCCCATGAAATGATTTGGGGATTTAGTAGTGCCATTATTGTTGGCTTTTTGTTAACAGCAGTGGCAACATGGACCAATCAAAAAGCCACTCAGGGCGTACCTTTATTATTGTTGACATTGTTGTGGTTAGGTGGCCGATTAACCGCAGTGTTTGAAAATCATTGGATTAGTGGCCTTTTGGGGCTGGCATTTTTCTTGATGGCGATTGTCTTATTTGCCATGCCGATTATTAAAAGTCACAATCAACGTAATTTTATTGCGGTAGTGATTTTGGGTTTGTTAGCCAGTAGCCAAGTGCTTTTTCATTTGGCGTTATCCAGTCAAATTAACTTGTCGCCGTTGACGATTTTACACATGGGCTTACTCATTATTGCTGCCATTATTGGTTTAATTGGTATGCGGGTGATTCCGTTTTTTATTAGTAAAAAATTGCAGATACCACAAGTGGCGATGCCCAAAGCCATGATGTTATCCACCATGTTATTGCCTGTTTTGATGGCGATTTTGTTGACAACGCCTTTGGCTAATCATTGGCTAATTTTGGTAATTGCAACAGTTTTGTCTGTCTTGGTGATATATGCCATGGTTCGATGGCATCACCATGGTATTTGGCAAGAGCCATTATTGTGGGTGTTGTTTATTGGTTATGGCTTTAGCAATATGGGCATTTGGGTGATGGCGTGGGGTTATAGTGTTTCGCCATTTTACATTACGGTGGGAGCGCATTTATTGGCAATCGGTGGGATTGGTGTTTTAACATTGGGCATGATGGTTCGCACAGCCTTGGGTCATACTGGGCGCATGATGGTAATACCAGCAGGTTTGCGCTGGGCATTTGTGTGCATGGTGTTGTCGGCTTTGATGCGCCTGGTGGCCAATTGGGTACCAGACAGTTATGTGATGGATGTTAGTAGCATATTGTTTGTTTTGGCGTTTGCCATTTATGCTTACCAATTTACACCCATTTTATGGCAAAAACGTGCGGATAGACCTTAATAATACTGAATATTATAAGGAAGAGCCTGAGGAGATTTCAGGCTTTTTTTGTGGCTATCCTTCTTGTTAAAAAGCATAAAAGGCAATTAATCGCACGTTTTTAAAAGACAAATAATGCCTCAATTAGAAAAACAGTAGATTGTTGATGATAAACTTCACACAAAACACATCAAACTTCATTTTCTATTCATTCATTGCCATTACCATTTCTTTTTTAAGTTCAATATCAGTCACATTGTGATGAGGGAGATTAAATGGAAATAGGACGCCGTTATAATCAATTTACTTTTGATGCCTATTGTTATTATATTGATCAGGCCAAAAAATGCATGGATTTTAATATTGTAGGCTTGTATCGTGGCATTCTTGATAATCAACAATTGCATTTAGAAGAGAGAATTGCCTTACGCAATCATGCAAGGCAAAAATTTGGGCAAGCATTTGAGTGCTTGCAAGTTAGAGATCCAGAGACGTTTATTAAGCTATTGACGTTGGGGCGGACGCTAACAACAAAAGAAGAAGAGCAGCTTTGGCAAGAGGTTGAAAGAAACAGAAAAATCATTTTGCATCGACAGAGGCAAAATGGAAAGTTTGGTCGTTATGCTCAGCATCTATGTGGTGATGAAAATTGTGTTTGGCATGGTTTGCTGATAAAGCAAGATTCTTGGGCAATGGCACAATAGATGCTGGCTTAGGGTATGTATATTTTAAGGCGTAACTATATAAAATTTTCAATTAAATAAATGTTTTGTTAGGAAAAATAAAGATAAGGTTACGCTCCTGTTGCAAGAAAATACCCATGTTTTTTGGGCTAGCATGGGCCAATAGTGGGAGATAGATATGGTGCCTTTGGTGAGTGTCAAAAAATATTGCTGCTTCTTGGCCTACAGCTGTGTTTTGGCATTGGTGTTGGGGCAATTGGGAAGATGGCATTGGTTTTTCGAGTTGTTCAGCCACTTTACTCCTTGGTATGCCATCGGTCTGATATTGGGTCTTTGGGCTGAAAACAGAAAATGGTGGCGCTTGGTATTGGCTGTTCTATTGTCAGTTCTGGTGTGGGTTTCTTGGCAAGGTAGCACCACAACACCTACACTTGTGTTGGCAAAAACAACTTCTGAGCGCCTTGTGAGCTGGAATGTTAATGTTCAGGCAGCACAAGGGATACAAGACAATGAAATAGCCATATTAAAGCAAGCTGATAAACTGTTTCTGATGGAGTATGGTCGGGCATGGGATTATCGATTACCGGGGGATTTACAACAGCGATATCGTTGTGGATTGATTGAAGATTCTCCTTTTGGCATGGCATTCTTTAGCCAAGAAGTGCCCATTAAATGCGAATTGAAGCACACGGATGTTGCGAAATCCTATCCTTATATACGCGCAGAATTTCCAAATTATGTTTTGTATGGGGTGCATCCACCACCACCCATTCATTCGGCATTGGCTAGTGCCAGATTAGCGGCATTTTCCGTCTTTTCGCTTCAGATTCAAGCTGAAACCAAACCAGTTATTGTGATGGGTGATTTTAACAATACACCTTTTTCACCAGTGTTTCGTCAGTTTGTCAACAATACACAATTGCAAACCGTTAAATCAAATATACAATCAACGTGGCAAGGCTTATTGAATATTGATCACATTTTAGTCAGTGATAATATTGCATACCATCATAGTGGGGTAATGGATGCCATGGGTACTTCCGATCACCGAGCCATTTTTATTGACTTATTTAAGTAATCATTTGGCAATAATGATTGTGTGACATCATATTTTTTGATATTGGCTTAAAATAAATGCTATTTTTGGTTATGATGATGGCAGTTAATTTATTTTAATACCATTTCAATGCTTATTTATCCAATTTATTTATTACAAATGTAAGCAGATGAAATAAGTAATGTGATTAAAAAAAGCAAGGAGGCACGATGCACATATTAAAAAAATGGTTACGACAAGGTTTTTCGTTATCTTTATTGACCGTATTATTGGCCTGTACCACGACATCAGAACGAGCAGCAGAGCGTTATCAGCGAGGTGACTATGTTGGTGCTATTCGCGAAGTAACGTATAAACTGGATGAAAAGAAAAGCTACCCCAGAAGCTCTTTGAAAAAAGAATGGCTAGAAACCATACACTCTTCTATACAAAATATTGAGAACATGCCGATTGCCACTTTGGATCAAAAAATCATTCGTTTGGAAACGGTTTTAAAAGCGCGATTGCTAACGAATAGTGGTTTTTATAGTGATGAATTTGCTCACTTTAACCGTTATTATCCAATGGATGAATTGAAGTTAACCATTGCTAAATTGTATTATGAGAAAGGCACCACCAATCAAGGCAAAACCACCAGTGATTATTTGTATCGTGTTGAGGCTTTTGCCAAAGGTTTGGAGTATGCCCCATACAAAGACATGGAAGCATTGCTTAAAAGTAATCGTTTTGAATACAGTAAAAGCTTAGCCTCAGATTACTATGTTGAAGGGCAGCGTTATGTTAAAGAGAAAGATTATGAGCGAGCCAGTACCGCCTTTGAAAAAGCTCAATCAGCATACAGTAACTATGGTCAATACAAAGATGCCTCAGAATTGGCAAAAAAATATGAAAAAATATGGCGGACCAATGCAGCAGAAGTGCAATTAATACAAGCCAATAAAAGAATGGAGCAGGCGAGAACCAAAGCTGATTATCGAAATGCTGCACAAGAATTTAAAAAGGTTATTGATATTTATTCACAGTATGGTGATTATAAAAATAGTCGAACAGCATACAATAGTGCACGTCAAAAAGGCCGTCTTAATGTGGCGTATACTTTGGACAAAGTGAGGGGCAGCAATTCGTGTGGTACATTTAGCCGTGATGATTTGGATAAACGATTGGAAGCATTGATTACCAAGCGTTTTTCAACCTATCCTTATGCGATTGTGAGTAGCAAAGCATCCGCAGATTTTATCATTGATATTTCATATCGAAATAACTTTGAAGAGGGGAAACTTAACAAAAAGCAGCAAAAACAATCATGGGTAGATGACGCAGGCAAAGAGCATGCCTATGTTCATAACAGTGAAACCCAAGAAAATACGTTTGATATGCGCATTGATATTGAGACCCGTGGTGATTTGCACAGTACAGATAGTGAGAAATTTTCCAGCTCATCGTCTTATGAGAAACACAGTTACACAGGTGATGTGCCAAGTAATGTAAGAAATAGTAGCAAAGGCACTACTCGCAACAATCAAGAATTATGCAGTGATACTTTGAGCGATGTAGAACGAAAAGTTGGCAATATTTTATCGGATATTGAAAGAAAAAGTCGACGTTTGTGATGGTTATTCTCGGTATTGTGCATTAGCCAAATAAATGGCTATTTTGCACAATATAACAAGGTACACGGTAGTCACGTGGGGCAATGGTAGAGTAACTGTTGGTTTATGTTAATCATTCAATCAACCTCAGTGATAAATTCATTGGGGTTTGTGATTGATGATGTTAAAATCCCACTTTATTTTACTTGCGGCATGATGCAAGTATTCTTATTGAAGAAAATATTTTTGTGTACATAACGGTGTACATAATCCAATTTAAAGACAAAATATGAGTAACGAAATCCTAGAGCAGGTAAGGCGTAGACGCACTTTTGCTATTATTTCTCACCCTGATGCAGGTAAGACTACATTAACTGAAAAATTATTGTTATTTTCAGGTGCGATTAAATCAGCGGGTACGGTTAAAGGTAAAAAAACAGGCAAGTTCGCTACCTCTGACTGGATGGACATTGAAAAACAACGTGGTATCTCCGTGGCATCCAGTGTCATGCAATTTGATTACCGTGATCATTCGGTGAATCTTTTGGATACCCCAGGGCACCAAGACTTTTCTGAAGATACTTATCGTGTATTGACGGCTGTTGACAGTGCTTTGATGGTGATTGATGCGGCCAATGGTGTGGAAGAACAAACCATCAAACTATTGAATGTTTGTCGTTTGCGTAATACACCAATTGTAACATTCATGAACAAATACGACCGCGAAGTGCGCGACTCGTTGGAGTTGTTGGATGAGGTTGAAAATGTACTAAAAATTCGTTGTGCACCAGTAACTTGGCCAATTGGTATGGGCAAGACATTCCGTGGTGTGTATGACATTTTAAATGATCGTGTACATTTGTTTGAAGCAGGTACTGAAAAGCTGACCTTGGAATTTGAAACCATCGAAGGCATTGACAATCCACGTTTAGATGAATTATTTCCTTTGGAAATGGAACAATTTCGTTCTGAGATTGAATTGGTACAAGCTGCGTCGAATCCATTTGATTTAGATGAATTTTTGGCTGGCGAATTAACACCTGTTTTCTTTGGTTCTGCCATTAATAACTTTGGTGTGCGTGAAATTTTGGATGCTTTGATTGACTGGGCACCAGCACCAAAAGGGCGTGATGCCACGGTTCGTGTGGTTGAGCCTACTGAAGAAAAATTCTCTGGTTTTGTGTTCAAAATCCAAGCCAATATGGACCCAAAACACCGTGACCGCATTGCGTTTATGCGGGTGTGTTCTGGTAAATTTAACCGTGGCATGAAAATGAAGCATTTGCGATTGAATCGTGATATTGCTGCTTCCAGTGTGGTGACATTTATGTCACACGATAGGGAGTTGGTTGAAGAAGCATTTGCGGGTGATATTATTGGTATTCCTAACCACGGTAATATTCAAATTGGCGATAGTTTTAGCGATGGTGAAGCTGTTGCTTTTACTGGCATCCCATTTTTTGCCCCTGAATTATTTCGCAGTGTTCGTATCCGAAACCCATTGAAAATGAAACAATTGCAAAAAGGTTTACAGCAGTTGGGTGAAGAGGGTGCTGTACAGGTTTTTAAACCTGATAATGGTGGTGATTTGATTTTGGGTGCAGTGGGTGTGTTGCAGTTTGAAGTGGTGGCTTCACGTTTGGCTGCAGAATATGGTGTGGATGCTATTTTTGACAGTGTGTCGATTTGGTCTGCCCGTTGGATTTCTTGCAAAGACAGTAAAAAATTGGCAGAATTTGAACGAGCCAATGCCATGAATTTGAGTGTTGATGCTGGTAATACCATGGCTTATTTAGCACCCAATCGGGTTAATTTGCAATTAACACAAGAGCGCTGGCCAGATATTGTTTTTCATGAAACCCGTGAACATTCAGTGAATTTAACCGAGCGATAAGCTAACTTTGCTTAACAAACAATTGCCTGAAAACACCGTATAATGGGTTTTCAGGCAATTTTTATGGTCAAGAAGGATAAGCGACAATGTGGGACAGTATTCAACAATATTTTCAAGCCTCCCCAGTCAGTACGGATGTGGTTTATTCTTTGTTTATTTTGTCTTTAATTAGTGTCTTGCGGCTAATTGTGATTTTTGCTGTATTCAAGCGTAACCCAACCATGCCATTGGACATGAAACGTCGCTGGATGGTGGTGTCGCGTAATCTTACCTTTATGAGTGGCTTGCTAGCCCTTTTTTTGATTTGGGCAGCACAAATTCAAACCTTGGCCATTTCAATGGTGGCAGTGGCAGCAGCCACAGTTTTGGCGACCAAAGAGCTAATCATGTGTCTGTCAGGTAGCATTTTACGTGGCAGTACGCGCTTGTACTCGGTTGGTGATTATATTGAGGTCGGCAATATAAAAGGCCGTGTTATTGATATCAATATGCTCAACACCGTTATGATGGAGTTGGGAACCAATAACCATTTAAGTGGACAAACTGTTTCATTTCCCAATAGTTTGCTTTTAACACAGCATTTGGTTAAAGATGCGGTTTTTGGTCAGTATGTGGTGCATTATTTTGAAATTCCGATTACGGTGACCATCAACCCTGAGGGCGTGTTGAATTTTGTACAGGACAAAACCTTGCAACATTCTGCGCCTTATTTACAAAAAGCAGACCGTTATTTTCAGGCATTAAAATCTGAAAAATTGTATCTTATTCCTTCGGTGGAACCTTTGGTGAAGATTAAACCGTTTAACGATAAATTGCATGTATTGGCTGTGCGTTTGGTGGTGCCGATTCAAGAGCGGCAACGTATTGAACAAGACATTACACGAGCGACATTGTTGTATCAATACCACCAAGATCGTCATTAGCTGCACTGGCCAATGTTAAATAGGAGATGGTATGAGCATCAAACATTGGCCCTGTATGGAAAGACCGCGTGAAAAACTATTGGCACAAGGCGCTGCATCCTTGAGCAATGCTGAGCTTTTGGCTATTTTATTGCGTACTGGTACACAAGGATTAAGTGCTGTGGATTTGGCACGGGATTTATTGAGTCGTTTTGGTGGTTTAAATGCTATTTTTGCAGCCCCGCAATGGGAGTTGTGTGAGCAAAAGGGCATCGGTAATGCAGCGTTTTTACAGTTGCAAGTGGTGAGCCAATTGGCGCAGCGCCAACTCAAAGAACAAATCCTACAAAAAGCGGCATTGGGCAATAGTCAATTGGTTAGTGATTATTTGCGTCTGCATTTATCCAGTTTAAAGCATGAATGTTTGGTGTTGATTTACCTGAATTGCCAGCATCAAGTTATTGACATGGCAGAAGTGGCCAGCGGTGGTTTGCAGTCGCAAAGTGTGTCGATGCGATTATTGGCAGAAGCTGCATTGAAGCAACAAGCTGCTGCCATTATTCTCGTGCACAATCACCCTAGTGGTCTATTGTGTTTTTCTGATGCAGATATCACCTTTACAGACCATGTTCGCCAAGCATTACGGCCATTGGATATTGATGTATTGGATCATTTTTTGGTGGCAGGTAACAGTATCTTGTCCATGTTGGCGATGAAGCAACAATATTCAGCATAAAAAATACCGCCCATGTTGAGCGGTATTTTTGTTTTATTTCCAATAACGGTACCATGGAATTTCATCTGCTTGCCAATCTTTACCCAAAAATTTACTTTCTGGGAAATTATGCTTCAAGATTCGTTGAGTGTCTTCACTGAGTTGCTCATTGCCTAGTTTTTTATAAGCTGTGTGCATCATTACCAATGATTCCTCAACATATTGTGTGTTGCGAAAGCTGGTCACGATATTTTGTGCACGATTCGCTGCGGCCAAATAGGCGCCACGCTTCATGTAATAACGAGCAACTGCGATTTCATGGCCTGCTAAGGCGTCAACCAATTTGGTCATGCGGTCAGTGGCATCTGGTGCATAGTTACTGTTTGGGTATTTGTTCACCACTTGTGAAAAAGCATAATATGCTTCTTTATTGGCTTTGGGGTCACGGTCTGCCCAATCTTGTTTTGCCAATTTGTTAACAAATGATTTGTCTTCGTTGAATAAAGTCAAACCGCGCAAATACCAAACATAATCTAAATTGGGGTGCAATGGATAATGTTGCTCGAATTGAT
>JASLDB010000284.1 GCA_030151665.1 Neisseriaceae bacterium | reverse complement strand
ACACTGCCCTGTACTCATGGATTGGCTCTGAATAAATTGTTTACCATTCCAAATCCATTGATCCAATGACCAACAACCACCCAAGCCACGGCCTCGGTGCGAAGCCAAGATTTCACCTGATGCAAGGTATGTTGCTGAATCGGTGACAAGTTCGGCCTCACCTTGCAAAGATGAATCCATTACCCAAACCCCATAACCCATATTGTATGCACCTTGCCAACACAAGGCTTGGACAGCACTTTTTTGGGCATTCAAGCGATAAACTTCAATATTTTGGTATTCGGCAACACCATGCCAATCGCCATCAAGACCAACACAATCCCCATTGGGTGCCAATCGGGTTTTAAGTGCCTCATAGCCTTGATCCTTTGGCTTTAAGATTAAATAAGGCTTGTCGGCCGTGGCCACTTTTTTAATCACTTGTTTGGCTTGTGGCAACAAAACTCGACTTTCATCTTGACTGCCCTTTTGAATCAATGCTCCCTTTGTACCCAGGCGTTTTTGAAATTCATCCATTTTCAAAAGCACTGCTGCCATGCCTTTACCTGAAACCACCCAGGTCATGTCATCTGTTTTAAATTCATACACACTGTTTTGTTTAGCAGTCGACAACACCGCATTTTTTTGTGCTGTACTCAATACACCACCCAAACCCACACTCATGTCCGTAACTTTCACCTGCCCCATGTGCTTGCCATTAACATAAAATGCAAGAAACGTACCCTTTAGCGTTGCATCAAAGCCTTCATCAAAATTTCCCACAACCCACTGTCCAGTCACCTCACGATTGGCACCCGCCAATCTTTTTAACAAAATAGAAGCAGCTCCCTCATCTTCATCCCCATAGCCTGCTGCTTGACAAGTGCCTGTATTACTACAAACCATCTCCCAATTTTCATGGGAAAATGACATGGGAACGATGGTTTTAGCCCAAATACTTGGACTTAACCCCAAAAAAATTAAGAAAAATAAGCGATACCACATTATTTAGCCTCCCATCACATCTGCTTCGATTAAATGCAATTGCCAAACACCTTCAAACGAAATATTTGGACTCATTCCTGTCCACATGCTTTCACTTTGAATAAATTGCACACCATCCCAAATCCATTTACCAAAAGACCATATACCGCCACCACCATGCACTTTTTGATAAGCCACCAATTCACCTTGATCCACTTGTGTAATCTGCATAGAAATAAATTGTGCCTTACCTTGTTGTGATGCATTAATCACCCAAGCACCTAAGCCTTCACTGTAAGCTCCTTGCCAACAAGGTGTCACAACAAGGCTTTTTTCTGGGCTTAATCGGTACAGCTCAAAAACATCCCAGTCTAACGAAGCACTTCCCTGATTGTCACATGTTTCACCTTTGGGCAAGGCTGCCCGTAATTTGCTTTTTAATCGTTGATGTTCAGCAGCATTGGGTTTGAGCGTTAAATAGGGCTTATCTGAAAACTTAACTTTGTGAATCAGCAATCGAGGTGCTGCAGCCAAAACTTGGCTTTCATCTTGACTGCCCTTTTGAATCAATGCCCCCTTTGTACCCAGGCGTTTTTGAAATTCATCCATTTTCAAAAGCACTGCTGCCATGCCTTTATCGGAAACAATCCATGCTTGATGACCATTGCTCAACAGGATTTGACTGTTTTGCTTCGCATTTGCCAGTAGCGCATCGATTTGTTTTTGACTTAAATAACCATCCCAAGGATTTTTGGCATCCTTTATTTTCACTTGCCCCAGATTTTGCTGATCAAGATACAAATAAATAGGCAAATACCAATCGATAAAGTGGTAATCAACAAGGGTGTCTTCAGGTTTTGCCACTGTCCACTGCCCAATCACGGCTTGGTTTGCCCCTGCTCGACGGGTCAATAAAATAGAAGCGGGCTTTATAATTTGACCGTTATTGAAAAAATCAATACCTGCAGCTTGGCAAGTGCCTGTATTGCTACAATATAACTCCCAATTTTCATGTAAGAATGACATGGGAACGATGGTTTTAGCACCAATAGGGATTGAACAACATAGCAACACCATGCTTAATAAAAATCGATACATTGCCTATCCTCTTCATTGCCAACTGACTAATCACTCGTTTATTTAACCACAATGCTCTGTTAATATCATGCCGTAACCATAAACTAAAACAATGAAGTGATTAAAACCATGCGCAATATTCCTTATTTCTCCCAATGGGTTTCGTCTGAACACATTGCTGACTATGTCGCCAATCGTCAACATGCGGCATCGGATGAGCGTTGGCAAGAATTTGGCGCACCCTGTATTGCCGATTATGTGACTTGGGCACCCAATATTTGTGGCATGACTTGTTTGAAAATGTTTTTTGCCCACCAAAAACAAGATTACTCTTGGTTTTACCTGACCCAGTTGGCCACACAATATGGTGGTTATATTGAAAGTGAAAGCGGCATTAAAGGTTTAATTTACCAACCCGCTATTCACATGCTAAAAGCAGAATTTCAACAAGATGCTGAAATTTTGGTGCATGTCGATGCCCGAAGCATTGCCAAGCGATTCATTCAAGCGCCCGATGCGTTTTATATGGCTTCGGTACACACCAGCATTCGTTTTTATCCACAAGAGAAAAATCCACCCAGCCAAGGTGGTCATTTGGTATTAATTCATCACTACGATCAAGAAAACGATGTTTTTGTTTTACACAACCCATCTGGGTTTACACCCGCGCAACAAGCCAATTTCACCATCTGTGTTGATGATTTTGCTGCATTTTATGCAGGTCGTGGGATTTGGCTAAACACATAAAACCATAAAAAAAGCAGCCCATTGGCTGCTTTTTAAAATCCATTGTTTAAACTTTGTAACTAAAGTGATGATGACTGAGTTCAAAATCAGCATTCAAGCACAATTTATGCATAATGGTGCCACGGGTTTCGACCGTAACATTGGCATGTAACTGCTCACAGCCCAATCGTTTTGCTTCGGCTTTGACCCAATCCAATAAAGCTTGTCCATAGCCTTGCCCTGCCACTGATTCAATGCGCGCCAAATCTTCAATCCACAAGTGACGACCCCAAGCCAAATTGTGTGCCAAGCGAAAACCACAAACAGCCACAGCTTGTTCACGACCTTCAACAAAAATGGCCACCAAACGATAACCATCTGGGCGCAAAATATTGTCTACTTGGGCTGCAAACATTTTGCCCGATTCCAAACGAGAGCGAATACTGCTCATCGCTTCAAAAGCCAAACCTGTTTCTTCTGCAGTTAATTCAACCACGCATTTTTCAACCACATCTTTAATGCTGTCTGCCAATTTTTCCTTGGCTGCCAACACTTCTTTAACAACGGCTGGGGCAGCTTCTTTGGCTGCGGCTTGCGCAACTTTTGCGTCATCGATGTTGCCACTATCTTGGTCATGGGCAATGTCTTTGCAATCCAAAATACGCAAGTCATTGTCATGGGCAAAGTCCATCAGAAATTGGAACATTTGTGGATTCACTTCTTCTAACTTTTTATCCACAGCCACACAACGCACTTGGTTTAACAACATGGGGCGAACATATTGGTGGTATGACAAACGCCCAGTGTTGAATGATGACAAAATGCCAGACAAACGCTCAGACCAATCGCTTGGACGGAAAACTTTGCCTTTATTGGTTGTGCCTTCAATGATTACTTCGTATGGATTGCAAATGAGCATGGGTCTGCTTTCTCTCTTTATCAAAAAGTGCCACAAACAAGCTGTTTGAACCGAGCATTATACCCGAGCCATTATTCAAAAGCATGTTTTGCTTACGAATTTAACTTCTTTTGCATGTTGCAGCGCCAAAATAAACAGTTATCCACATAATCCACAGCTTATCCACAAGCCTTTCAACCACCATTAAACAGCTTATTGACAGACTTATCCACATTACAATCGTTTAAAGGGTGGCAATGCCGCTAACATTTTTTTACCATAAGCTGCTGTTTTAATACGTGTATCCAAAATACTCACTCGCCCATGATCCGACTCAGTGCGAATCAATCGTCCCACGGCTTGAATCAACTTAATACTGGCCTCTGGCACGGATACTTCCATAAACGGATTGCCACCATTTTTGCTAATCCAATCATTCATGGTCTTGTCGATAGGGTTGTCTGGCATGGCAAAAGGCAGTTTCACAATCACCACATGCACACAAGCAAACCCGGGTAAATCCAGACCCTCAGCAAAACTGTCCAAACCAAAAATAATGCTAGGTTGCAATGCCTCAATCGCTTCATGGTGTTGTTTCAACAACACAGATTTGGGTTGTTCACCTTGGATAAGCAAATAAGGTAGGTATTCTTCTGGTAAACGCAAAGCCACTTCTTGCATTTGTTTGCGAGAGGTAAATAACACCAATGTTCCCACAGCCTGTTCTAAATCGATAAGCTTAGGCAGCCATTCAATCACTGCTGTGGTATGTGCTTGGGGATCTTTTGGGCTGGCTGCCAATGGTGGCAAATACAACTCACCTTGATTGGGGTAATCAAATGGGCTTTCTAAAGCCAAGGTTTCGGTTTCGGGTAGCCACATTAAGCCCGTTTGACGCAATAGCAAATCAAAGCTGCCCAAAGACTGCAATGTGGCTGATGTCAGCACCGCTCCTGCTGCTTGACGCCACAGCCCATTGGCCAAATGCGCAGCACTGGAAATGGGAGACGCCGAAAAAATAAAATCATTCTTGTCTTCACGGTGACTGGTAATCCACTTAGCCAAAGGCGGCTCTTTGGTATCTTGAGCCATTTCTTTGCCCATTAACTCCCACACAGCACTAATTTGTTCAGCACGCATCACCGCCATGCCAAAATCACCGCTTAATTTATCCAATAAAGCATTGTCTTGGCTTTTGTCTCGTCTAGCGGCTGCCAAGGCATCGTTTAAGGTGTAGATATTTTTAATCAGCATTCTGGCACTCATCGCAGTGTTATCCACCAAGACTTGCAAATACTCAGGAATCTCACCTTGCTCCCACAACCAATTGGGTTCAACATCATCACGCTTGGGCTGCAAATCAGGTGCTTCGTTTAAGTGCCAAATCCACTCACTAAAATGCTCTAATAAAGACATTGCCGCTTCATCGGCTAAATTGGCGACATCGCCTTTATCTGTTACAGCAGCTACACGGCTGGTTAATGCCGATAGTTTTTCCAAAAACCATTGTGCCTGATTCAAGCTGTGTTCTGCGGCAAACTGTTTCAGTGCTTTTTTTGATAGGTGATGCGCCTCATCAATGCAATAAAAGCTTTGCTGTGGTGCAGGTAAAATGACCCCTCCACCCATGCCAATATCCGCCAATAACAAGTCATGATTGGCGACCACCACATCCACATTGTCCAAGGTTTCTCGTGCCAAATAAAATGGACACTCGCCTTTATTCGGACAAGCACTTTTCAAGCAGCCATGTCGATCGTTGGTGACTTTGCCCCATAGACCATCTTCGATATTCACAGGCCATGTGTCTCGATCACCATTGAATTGTCGACTGGCAAAAGCATCTGCCAATTCTCGCAAGGTGTTTAAATCTTCGGGGCGGGGCTTTTCTTCCCAAACTGCCAACTCCTCAAAGCCCAATAAACTGTCTTGTGCATGGGTTTGGGTCAATTGGTATAAACGATACGGGCACAAGTAGCGACCTCGCCCTTTGGCCAAGGCAAAGCTGAGTTCCAAACCACTTTTCTCAATCACAAATGGCAAATCTCGATAAACCAATTGTTCTTGTAAGGCAACCGTGGCACTGGTGACAATGAGTTTTTTCTCACGGGTTTGCGCCATGATGCCACCCGCTAACAAGTACGCCAAACTCTTGCCCACACCCGTTGGGCCTTCAATGACCGCAATGCTCTCACCTTGTCTTTCTGGCTTGTCCTCAGCTTCTGGATCAATCACCACGCTGCGACTAAAAGCATTGGCAATCGCTGCCAGCATTTGTCTTTGTGCAGGGCGTGAGCGAAAACCAGGCAAGTTTTTGCTAATGGCTTTGTAGTGATCAGAAATGGCGTTTTTTTCAAGTGAGGTGAGCATAAGGTAGCCAAAAGAAAGATAAAAAAATCACATGCTTGAATAAGCATCGTGACACGCCATTATAGCTTGTTTTTAGCACAAGGCGAGGCAATGACATGGACTTTTACTGATTTGCTTTAAACCAGTCGTGAACAGTGCAAAATCCAATAACTTGACCCAATCAATGAAAACCATCAAACCATAGCCAAGCATTTACCCTACATTTAAATAGGTTATTTCCTGTTTTTTGCCCATCACTTTTTCTATTTATTGGGAAGTTTATTTTCAATTTTTAATATTTAGCTGATCAAAGTGTTTCATAAAAACAAAATTCATTTGGCATTAAAAATAAGCCGATAGTAACCATTCGCAAGTCATTCAATAAAATTTAAAATATGACAATTGATAGTTAAAATTTAATTAACTGTATTAATTTGACTATTTTTTTATTTATCTTCAACATGTTCGTATTATTTAATATTTCAATAAAAACTATTTAACATAAAAACAATTATTATTTTACTCAAAAAAATCATGGCAAAATATACCAATATGCATAAAATAAAATTAAAATACTTATCCGTATTACTCCTTAGCCTGTACCCCACACCATCTATTTTGGCTGCGCCATCCCCATTCCCTTATGCACCTTTGCATTTACAAAGCGAAGTGGAAATTACCAGTGCAACAGGCGCTAAACCCAATGTATTGTTGTACATTGATGATTCTGGCAGTATGAGAGAACCTGCAAAGGTAACCAAATTCGTTCAATTTAGACAAAATTCTAGGCCATATCATACTACCGACTACCTAGAAGAAAATTCTGCAGAATTTAAGAAATACAATGATAACCCAGCATTCTCTGTATATCGCTCATGGAATGAAAATAGTAACATTTCTCGTATGCAGGCCACTAAAAACGTTTTATCCAAAATCGTCAACCAATACCAAGACAAAATGCGCTGGTCAATTTACACCATGCACAATAATAACTTTGTCAATTTACAATTTCCAAAAGACTATGATGATGCTAATCATTGGAAAAAAGCATTAAGTTCTATTAATAAATTCTATGCAGATGGTGGTACACCTTCCACCAGTAAATATTTACAATTCCTCCCTGACCTAATGAATGCATTACACTACCGCTGTCAAAAATCCTACGTAATTTTTATGTCAGATGGTGATGCCAATGGTAGTTCAACGACAATACCTGTTTCAAAATACTACTTTACTAATTATGAATCATACAAATTAGATCCAACAAAATATGACTATGTGACCATTAAAGAAGATGCCTATTGGAATGGAAGAAGATACATTGTCGACGTCAATAATTTAAGCAGATTCACCCGTGTTTTGGCTACGCAAGACTTTAAAGTGGCAAAACATGGCCTAGATCGTGGTGGGATGTCATGGGACGATAAAGATTTTGAGGAGCAAACCATTGAAACCTATGCCATTGGTTTTGGTACAGGTATTTCAGAAGATGGGCAAAAATTTCTCAGAAACAGCGCTTCCAGTGACGACAAATACCTAACCGCAGAAGACGACACCAAACTGATTCAAGCATTTGACGACA
>JASLDB010000270.1 GCA_030151665.1 Neisseriaceae bacterium | reverse complement strand
ATGAGCTTGAAGCAAAAAGTACATGTATCAGGTGGCATGAGCCCCATGGATGCGCCAGCTTATTATTTTTGGCAACAACAAAGCGCCAGTGATCGCCATGATCAGTTGAAAATTTGGGCCATGTCTTTGTGGCCTACATTTAATGCAGTTCGTGTTTTATTGGCTGTCTTGCGCCAAAATCATGTGGCCAAAGAGTGTGTTGCCCATCGGGGCAACTATCAGCAGCAAACATTGGGTCCCAAAGTGATGTTATTGCAAATTCACGTGGAGATGAAATGGCAAGCATTGCCAGAAGTCTCTGCCAATAAATATTTAACCCACATTCGTTTTATTGAGGCTGATTTTCACCGTAATCGTGGTAAACAAGTGGACGTAGATGTGCCATTTTGTTTGAATGTGTGTGGTTTTGATTACTGATTAAGATAAAACATGACAAATCCTTTGATTGTAAAATGCCCAACTTGCCAAAAATCTGTTGAATGGACCATAGAAAATCCATATCGCCCTTTTTGTTCTGAGCATTGTCGAGTCATTGACTTGGGTGCTTGGGCAGATGAGAGCTATAAGGTGGCGGCCAGTGATGAACCGTTATCCGATGATTTAAAATAAAACCGAATTTATCAACAGGCTTGCTCATCATGGCAAGCCTGTTTGCGTTATAATTTACCAATTAAAATTAATTTACTAAAGATTGTTTAAAAGATTATGGAAGCTCAAAAATACGATCCAGCCCAAATTGAAAGCAAATGGTATCAATTCTGGGAGAGCCAAGGCTATTTCAAACCACATATGGACACGACCAAACCGTCGTTTTCGATTCAATTGCCACCACCCAATGTGACGGGCACTTTGCACATGGGTCATGCATTTAATCAAACGATTATGGATGGTTTGACCCGTTATCACCGCATGAAAGGTGAAAATACCGCTTGGATTCCAGGTGCGGACCATGCTGGTATTGCCACACAAATCGTGGTGGAGCGTCAATTGGCGGAACAAGGCATTAGTCGACATGATTTAGGGCGGGAAGCATTTTTAGACAAAGTGTGGGAGTGGAAAGACGTTTCTGGTGGTACCATCACCTCACAAATGCGCCGTGTGGGTTGTTCGACCGATTGGAGCCGTGAGTACTTCACCATGGATGAAGCGCGTGCGAGTGTGGTAAGTGAAGTGTTTGTGCGCCTTTACAAAGAAGGTTTGATTTACCGTGGCAAACGCTTGGTGAACTGGGATCCTGTGTTGGGTACAGCTGTGTCTGATTTGGAAGTGGAAAGCACTGAAGAAGATGGTCATATGTGGCACATTCGTTATCCTTTGGCGGATAACCCAAGTGAGTTTGTGGTGGTGGCAACCACTCGCCCTGAAACCTTGTTGGGTGACGTGGCTGTTGCAGTCCACCCTGAAGATGAGCGTTATGCGCATTTGGTTGGTAAAGAATTGGTATTACCATTGTCAGGTCGTACAATTCCGGTGATTGCAGATGATTATGTGGAAAAAGACTTTGGTACGGGTTGCGTTAAAATCACCCCAGCCCATGACTTTAATGACTACCAAGTCGGTAAACGCCATGAAACACCATTGATTAATGTGTTGAGTTTACAAGCGACCATTTTAGACAACGCCGAAGTATTTAATTTTGTGGGCCAAGCACAAGAAGGTTTTGCATTGCCAAGTGCTTATGCTGGCTTAGATCGTTTTGCTGCCCGCAAAGCCATGGTGGCAGATTTGGATGCACAAGGCTTGTTGCTAGAAGTGAAACCCCATAAATTGATGACCCCACGTGGGGATCGCACGGGTACCGTGATTGAGCCAATGTTAACGAGTCAATGGTTTGTTGCCATGACTGAAGTGGCCAAAGGCGATGAAACTGGCATGAGCCTAACCGCAAAAGCCAAACATGCAGTGGACAGTGGTCAAGTGCGTTTTATTCCAGAAAATTGGGTAAATACTTACAACCAATGGATGAACAATATTCAAGATTGGTGTATTTCTCGCCAATTGTGGTGGGGTCATCAGATTCCTGCTTGGTATGATACTGAAGGCAATATTTATGTTGCCAACACGGAAGCCGAAGCCAAACGGCAAGCTGGTGATAAAGATATCTTCCGTGATGAGGATGTTTTGGATACATGGTTTAGCTCTGCTTTGGTGCCATTTTCAACCTTGGGTTGGCCAAATGATACAGCAGAATTAAAAGCCTTTTTGCCAAGTAATGTGCTTGTAACAGGTTATGAAATTATTTTCTTCTGGGTAGCACGCATGATTATGATGACCATGCATTTTACCGGCGAAGTACCGTTTAAAGATGTGTATATTCACGGTATGGTGCGTGACCATGAGGGCAAGAAAATGTCTAAGTCTGAGGGCAATGTGATTGACCCTGTGGATTTGATAGATGGCATTGCCTTGCCAGAATTATTGGAAAAACGAACGCACGGCTTGCGTCGCCCAGAAAAAGCCCCACAAGTGCGTAAAGATACCGAGAAACTTTTCCCAGAAGGCATTCCTGTTTTTGGTTCTGATGCCTTGCGTTTTACCATGGCAAGTTATGCAAGCTTAGGTCGTTCGGTTAATTTTGACTTTAAACGTGCCGAAGGTTATCGCAATTTCTGCAATAAATTATGGAATGCCACTCGATTTGTATTAATGAATGTGGAAGATAAACCAGTAGCAGATTTGTCTTGCGCATTGCAAGCCAGCAATTTTGTGAATCAATGGATTTTGGCTCGATTACAGCAAACCATTCAAACGGTGACAGAAGCATTTGATACTTATCGTTTTGACTTGGCAGCACAAGCTTTGTATGAATTCACTTGGAATGAATACTGTGACTGGTATGTTGAGTTGGCTAAGGTACATATGCAAGGAGCTGATGCGGCATTGGCTGAAGAAACACGAGCTATTTTGTTGCATGTCTTGGAAACTGTTTTGCGTTTGATGCATCCTATTATGCCGTTTATTACTGAAGAATTGTGGCAAACCGTTGCACCTTTGGCAAAAGCAAAAGATGCGGATAGTCTTATTGTGGCAGCATGGCCACAAGTTAATGCCCAGTTAATCAGTGAATCAGCATTGGCTCAGATGGCTGGTTTGCAAGATTTGATGCATGCTATTCGCAATTTGCGTGGTGAAATGGGCTTGGCACCTTCTATTAAAGCACCTTTGTTTATCGAAGGTGGTCAGATGGCTGCATTCTTGCCTTATTTGCCCATGATGGCGCGTTTAAACAGTGCCGAGATGGTCGATGTATTGCCTGAAGCTGAAGATGCGCCTGTGGCAGTTTGCCAAGGTGCGCGTTTGATGTTGAAAGTCGAAATTGACAAAGCTGCGGAGCGTGCTCGTTTGGGTAAAGAGCAAGAGAAATTGCAAAAAGCTTTGGATAAATTAACGGCTAAACTCAGTAAGCCAGGTTATGTGGACAAAGCACCTGCTCATTTGGTGGAAAAAGACCAAACTGAGCTTGCTGAATTGAACGATAAAATGAATAAAGTACAAGCACAATTATTGAAGTTGCAATCTGCATAGTGTTGTATTTATACCAAAATGCCCTGGCCCTTTTGGGTTGGGGTATTTTTTATTCCTTAAATAGCAAAAAACCTGTCAGAAGACAGGTTTTTTTTGTGTCGAAAACAACACTACTCAGAGTAATACTCAGCCATCTCTTTTAACGTATGGTAAAGCTCTGGGTCGCGTTCCTTTAAAAGTTCTGCGACGATTAGGTCAATTTTATTAACCGCGGCCAAGTCGATTTTTTCGCAATACACTAATCGCAAAAGCTCTTGGACTGGCTTGGGTATATTTCGGCCTGATTCATATCGAGAGCCGCCAGATTGGGTTACGCCAATTTCACTCCAGAACTCACGCTGGTTCATGCCGAGTGTTTTGCGTAGTTTGCGGATGTCAAATAAATCCTGGTCCATATCCAGTCTTTTCCTTAAGAATTATGTCAAACAATACCCATAAATTAATCTAAATTGACAATTAATGCAATCACTTTATGCGATTTTCATAAAGAAAACTTAAGGCTTTTGCGTAGCAGGGCTAATTGTCAAAATTTCGTAACCTGTTTCTGTTACCAAAACTTCATGTTCCCATTGCGCTGACAAAGAGCGGTCTTTGGTGACAACAGTCCATTCATCGGCCAGAATACGCAAATGGCGTTTGCCTTGGTTAATCATGGGTTCGATGGTGAAAATCATGCCGGGTTTTAATTCAACGCCAGTGCCTTTTTTACCATAGTGAACAACTTGTGGCTCTTCATGAAAACCACGACCGACACCATGACCACAAAATTCTTGTACCACAGAATAGCCACTGTTTTCAGCATGTTGCTGAATGGCATAACCAATATCACCCAATCTTGCACCTGGTTTGACTTGTTCAATGCCTAACATCATGCACTCGTGGGTAACCTTGCATAAGCGTTTGGCATGGGGTGATACGTCACCTACCAAGAACATACGACTGGTATCACCATGAAAGCCATTGTTAATAATGGTTACGTCGATATTAACAATATCACCATTTTTCAATGGTTTGTTGTCAGGTATGCCATGACAAATGACTTGATTTACTGAGGTGCAGCACGATTTTGGAAAGGGAGGTGTTCCATAACCCAATGTGGCAGGGATGGTTTTTTGTACATCAACTTGGTAGTTGTGAATCAATTGATTCAATTCTTCCGTGGTGGCGCCTGGTTTCACGAAAGGAGTAATGTAATCCAATAGCTCTGCTGCTAAACGACCAGCAATGCGCATTTGTTCAATTTCTTCTGCCGTTTTAATAATAATGGCCATATTATTTAGTCCTTGATTGCTTGTTGCGTTAATTCGACATTAATGCATGAACTGCTGCACCCACGTCATTTGAACGCATAAAGGTTTCACCAATTAGAAAGGTGAAAATCCCATGTTGATTCATTAATTGAATATCGTTTCGTGTGGCTAGGCCACTTTCTGAAACAACAGTTTTGCCTTGTAATAACGGCAAGAAGTCGATGGTTTGTTGCAAATCGACTTCAAATGTTCTGAGGTTGCGGTTGTTGACACCCACAAGTTCAGTGGTTAAATTTCGGCATTTATCCCATTCTTCTGGATGATGCACTTCTAATAAGACACCCATACCCAATTGGTGGGCAATAGATTCAAAGTGTTCTAGCTCTGTTTGGCTTAGGGCTGCAGCAATTAATAAAATAGCATCCGCATCCCAAGCACGGGCTTGGTAAATTTGGTATTCATCAACAATAAAATCTTTGCGCAGTACTGGTAATGAACAAGCTGCTTTCGCTTCTTGAATAAATACCAAAGAGCCTTGGAAATAATCTTCATCAGTCAAAACCGATAAGCAAGTCGCACCTGCTTGTTCATAAGCTTGGGCCAATTGACTGGGATTAAAATCTTCGCGAATTAAGCCTTTTGATGGACTGGCTTTTTTGATTTCAGCAATCAGTGCCCATTGTTCTTGATTGGCACGATCTTGTAGTGCTTTGACAAATGGTCGGGCTGGCTTTTGTGCCAGAGCCTGCTGTTTGATGGTGTCTAAATCCACTATCTTTTTGGCTGCTGCTACTTCAACGTGTTTGGTGTCTAAAATTTTCGCTAAAATATCATTCATCTATTGTCTACTTTGCTTGTGGCAGGTGATTGGCAAAAAAATCCAAAACGGTTTGGGGCAGCCAATTGGCTTGGCCTGGAAACCGCCCGTGTATAAAGCCAACGTGTCCGCCTTCTTTTGGTTGTAATAAGCACACTTGTTTGGATACATCTTTGGCTGTTGGTAATGCACTAGCCGGTAAGAACGGGTCGTTTACGGCATTTATCACCAAGGAAGGTTTTTGAATGTGCATAAGCCAAGGCTTGGCACTGCTTTGGTGATAATAATCCTGTGCATCCACAAAGCCATTTAATGGTGCGGTAAATGCATCGTCAAAGTCTAACAAAGTTTTGGCTTGTTGTAATGCTTGCCAATGAATTTTGCTGTTATTAATGTATGGTTTTTGTGCTTGGGCTTTGGGGCGCAATGACTTCAAAAAATAGGGTGCATACAAGGTTTTACTTAAACCATGGTTTAAGGCCTTAGCAGCAGCAGATAAATCCAATGGGGCACTAATGACAGCTGCTGCTGTGGGCAAGGCTTGATGGCCTTGTTCACCCAAGTACTTTGCCAATGCATTGCCGCCTAATGACACACCCATTGCCAATATGGGGCTGCTGGGGAACAAGGATTGTATTTGTGCCAACATCCAAGCAATTTCTTGGCTGTCACCTGAGTGGTAAGATACGTGACTGGTGTTGGCCACATTACCACAACCACGGTAATGTGGCACAGCACCATGCCAGCCTCTTGTTTGACAATGTTGCATCAAGAGTTTGGCATAATGGCTATGGCTACTGCCTTCTAGCCCATGAAAAAGCACCACAACGGGTGCATTGGCTTGGTGACTAGGCAATAAATCATAAGCGACTTGGGTTTGTCCACAGGAAGTGGGCAGCAATTTGCGCTCATAATGGGGTGTGTCGATTTTAAGCGCTTGGCTCCAAACCGTTTGCACATGTCCACCTTTAAGCCACCAAGGCGCTTGGTAAGTCACTGGTTTACTCGTCATCTTCTGTTGATGATGTGGCTGTACTGTCATGGTCAGCCAAGTATTGACGCAATAATTTAAACAAAGCACGGAATGATTTGGGTGGTTTGCTTTGTTCTTTTTCTTTGCGAGCATTGCGAATCAATGTACGCATTTCACTGGCAGGTGCATTTGGAACTTCGTTTAATAACTCAGTCAATGCATTGTCGTCAGCCAATAAACGGTCACGCCAAACTTCAATGCGTTGCATCGCTGCATTGTGGGCATTGTCTTCGCCTTTTAAGCGCATTAAATATGCTTCGATTGGCTCAGGGTCAACATCGCGCATAATGCGGCCAATATATTGTAATTGGCGTTTTAATGCACTATGGGACGTGATTTTTTTGTGGTCCAATAGGGCTGCTAGTAAATCTTCGGGAATGGGTAACTTCTTGAGCGTGTCAGCACTCAGTTTGGTTAGTTTTACGCCCATGTCTTGTAAGGCGTCCATGTCTTTTTTACGTTGGGTCTTGCTAACCCATTCTTCTTCTTGACTCATAAAACCAAATTCTAATCGATTGAATACAATAAATGATACCGAAAATCGCTGGCGTTTGCAGCTAATTTCCTTTCGAAGCCAAGAAATTGCGTTACAATGAAGCTCTTTTTAAATCAATCAAGTTGGTATTATGTTTAGTTACGCAAAAACAGATTTGTGTGATTTGGCGACAAGCGCCATCGCCATTGCCAAGCGTTTGGGGGCGACTAGCGCAGAAGTGGATTTCAGTGAGTCCTTGGGTCAAGCTGTCAATGTGCGCTTGCAAGAGATTGAACAGATTGAATACCAACAAGATAAGTCCATGGACATTACCGTGTTTTATGGACAACACAAAGGCCGTGCTAGCAGTGCTGATTTTTCTGAAGCAGCATTGACGCATACGATTCAGGCCGCTTTGGACATTGCCAAGCACACTGGTGAAGATGCGTGTGCAGGCTTGGCTGAAAAAGAATACATGGCCACCAAGTTTCGTGATTTAGACTTGTACCACCCTTGGCAAGTGAGTGTGGAAGAAGCCATTGTCATTGCCAAAGAGTGCGAAAAAGCAGCATTGGATGTGGATGAACGTATCACCAATTCAGAAGGTGCCTCGGTGAATGTAGGGCATCACCAATATGTTTATGCCAATAGCCATGATTTTTTAGGTTATGAAGTCAGTTCCAGACACAGTTTATCCTGTTCAGTGGTCGCGCAAGATGAGCATGGTATGCAACGTGATTATTGGTATGATATGGCACGCCGTCACAATGATTTGCTATCAGCTAATGCTATTGGTGATATGGCAGCGAAAAGGGCGTTGAGCCGCTTGGGTGCGCGTGATATTGCTACCGGTCACTATCCCGTGGTATTTGATGCGACAGTGGCCAATAGTTTGATTGGGCATTTGTTGGGTGGCATTAGTGG
>JASLDB010000254.1 GCA_030151665.1 Neisseriaceae bacterium | reverse complement strand
CCTGTCGCAGCCACGCCCTGATGATTATCGCTATCGCCTTGGCGTAGATTTTTTGAAATGGTTAAACCCGCATGGCGAACCATTGAGTTTTTGAAATCTTTTCGTGCGGTGACATTCAAATTCATGTCACCATTATAAGATGACAATCCTGCACTGACCGCTTTGCCTAATGGGATAGACATATTTAACGAAATGTATTTATTGGTATTTGCCTTATCGTCCCCAATGTTTTTAGTCCGCTGTAAACCTGCTTGCAGTGATAAAGAGCCAAATTTACTGGTATACAAACTGGTTTGATAACTGGCGTTAAGGTTATGATTATTATTGTATTTGTCGCGACTTTTGTTGATGTTAATACTACCAATATTCGGTACTTTAGGAAGTATTGCGGATAAATTAATACTGGTACCATAATGATAACTATCGCTATTATCAATAGAAATATCATCTTTAAAATGGCTTTTTTCACGACCAATCCAAATAGAACCCAAACCTTTCGGTAAATTCACACTGGCATTCACAATGTTTCTATAACTGCCTTTGCCAGATAATAGTAAATTCCAGTCAATAGAACCATAATCAAAAACCTGTAATCGAGCGCTGGTTTCATTGTAAAAATTATTTTTAATCGCATAATTGGATGTTGTTAAATTTAAACCTGACAATACTTTAAACTGTTTACCCAAAGAAAACCCTGCAATATAGGTATCTTCTTTTTCTGATGAAGTTTGTCCATTTAAGATTTTATCCAATTCTTCAACGAACTTATCACTGGGTACAACATTGTTTTTAACATAACCGGCATAGACATCCCAATATACTTTATCTGCTGACAAATGGTCATTACCCATCATTTTATTGATACGTTGTGTGGTAGAAGAGCGAGTTTGACCATTGATCACCACTTGCACTTCAACATCATATACACCAGCAGGATACCGTGATGTATCAATTTCGAAGTTACCAACTGGAAAACTTTGGGATGTTAATAATTTACCATCCCTGTATACCAAGACATCGCCTGGCTCTGGCAAGAATGCCATAATGGGCGTTAAAGACGATTCACTGGTTTGGGTATTGGTACGCGACTGATTGGTTAAACTAATGCCATAGATTTTTTCTGCATTCAAAGCACTCATGCTGCCGATACTTTGAAAATTCCATGAATTAGCCATGCCAATTTTTAAAGCTTTACCATCCAAATCCCGCCTAAACATCACTTCATTTAAAACAGAACTTTTTCCATCTCCACCTGTCAAATCATATAAACTACCATCAATGGTGACACTATTTTCTTTATATGCGGTCACCGACTGGTAATTGAGATAGCTATTGGTTGAGTCTGGCTTATCACCAGTGTCTTTAACATGAAATACACCAGCATCATAGTTAAGTACACTAGTAACACCTTCAACATTGGATCGAGGCAATGTATCTGTTTTTTGTGTTAATCGTGCACCAAATGCTTCTTGTCCTACTTCCATAGTCAAGACAAAATGCTCAACATCAATGCTAAGCACGATGTCTTTATTAACGACAATTTTATTTTGATTATCAAAAGAGATATTTTGTACTTGTGCTAACTGCTCTTCTGACTCATTGCTTAATTTGCCATTGTTGGTTGACAAATTGGTTTTCAAGCTTTGAACATACAATTTATCGTCTTTTAAAATCAAAGTCGCTTCAGCAAATTTATTGTTTTGTGATGTATCGCTTAGATTAGTTTGGCTATCTTTTGTTTTTAAAAAAACAGGAATGGTTAAGCCGCTTTCAAGAGCAGCCTGAAAACCCTCAGGAATAAAATATTTTTGAGAAAGTCCATTGTTATCATCAGACGTTGTTTGGGCAAATAAAACAGTAGGCGTTAAAATACCCAATAAAGCATTGGCAATAATGGTTTTTTTAAAGCGAATTGATTTGATTGACCTAGTCTGATTCCCAGCCATACGATATCTTCCTTGTATTCTCAGTTAAATTTATTTTTCATTTTTTAATGGCAAAAATTGTTCTTTATGCCAAATACCCGCGTATGATTTTTTTTGATTAAAATCAACGTATTTCAATCTAACTGTATCATTTGGCATGACATTATATTGTTCTTGGCAAGTCTCTTGTTCATTCTTAAATTCAGCTGGACATGGCCCATAACCCACTAAACGAAACGTAACATTGCCGTGGTTGCTGACCACATTATCCTTCATTGTGTAACTAAAATTTTCTTGCCTAGGCGCCACAACTAAAATCGTACCTATTTGTGCCGCGGCACTGGCCATAGCAACCGATTGGTTTTTGTCCACTGCATCTTGTTTTTGAATGGGTAAATCTTGCCAAACTAATTTATAGTAACGCTCTTTATCATCTTTGGGACCTTGATAAAAAATACGAAAATTCTCACGGGCATGGCTTGGTAACAATATGCCAGCTGGTGTAGATAAAATTTCATTAGGCGTCTCAAAGTCAATAAAGCCCCCTCCTTCTTTTGGGGAGTTAATGCGTTTAACCTGTAATGTGACTAAGCGTGCAGAATCCACAGTATTTGCAATTTCCTTGGTCAAAACGTCCTGATCAGCAAAAATAAAATTACTGACATCACCAACATCAATGGCAAATGCAAAACTAGGGAACAAACAGGCCAACAGTATTTTTTTTCTCATCACATGTCTTCACTATATTGATTTATTGAGTTATTGATTTTCAATCATTTCAAATAAATTAATTGGCCCATGAGTACAATCACGAGCCAATACACCTAGATTTAGCAATTCACTAAATTAGTTGCTCCATACTGCATCAAAGTTCACTTGTACTTGACCATTCCAAATACCATCAGGCAAAGCATCAAATGCTACAGTGGTTGTATCATTTTTTGCTGCACTAACATAGAAATTGAAACTGTCTTGGTCTGCCGTTTCTGTAGCTAAAGCAGAAGTGATTTTTTGGAAAGCAGTTTTAGGACCAGCTTTGGTATCAACCAATACGGTAGGCGCAGTTTTGGTTAAATCAACGCCTTTCCAGCGAACACCAATATCCAATTTGGTTTTTTCAGTAGCCACAACATTATTCAAAGTGTTATTGCCTAACTGTGCAGTCAATTTGAAATCTGTTGCAGTTGGTACTGCACGAACAGCTACGTCAAATAAACCATCTTGTGTATTAAATGCTTTAAGACCTGCTGCATATTTCAAGTTAATTGAACCCATGGGTGTAACCACTAACTGTGTTTTAGTGTCTTTGGTTACTGTTGCATCCCAAGAAGCCGTTGCAGAAGCTGTTTTCAAATCAGCCGCATTTGCAACACCAAATGAGGCTAAAATAGCAGCAGCAAGAATCAATTTTTTCATAAAAAAACCCTCGAATAATAATATATTAACATTATGACATACGATCAAATATCCCAAAACAGGATATGTATTTATAATATTTTTAATATATGAATTTGTCAATTATTATCGCCTATCACATTTGAATAATTAAACTAAATTTAAATTAAGGACTTAAAAATTACAATACTACTTTCCAGTATGTTATAATCATAAAATATTTATTAATTAACTCGTGATTTGAATTATGAATAAATTTTTTATTAGTTATTCAAAATATCATTCATAATAATTTAATTTTCAAGCGCCGCTTATCAACAACGAAAGTGACACATTTAAAGTCGTATTTATCAGCTTTAAATGTGCCAAGCTGGTTGATTGCTGTCTGGCGGCATTACAGGGTAAAATAATGCCATTGATAATAAATGAGACTTGCTGTGTTAGATAAACTCAAAATACGATTGCAATACCTAATGCCTAAGCAAGGTTTGACACACCTAATGGGCTTGTTGGCAAGTAAAGAAGCAGGTGTATTGACTCAGTGGACGATTAAAGCCTTCGCCAAATCATATCAAGTGAATATGACTGAGGCACAAAATAGTGCCTTTAACAGCTATAAAACGTTTAATGACTTTTTTACTCGCCCTTTGCAATCAGGTGTTAGGCCTATCGTGGCAGGTGATGAAAATTTAGCCATGCCTGCAGACGGTGCCATTAGCCAGTATGGTCTGATTAACCATAACCAAATATTTCAAGCCAAAGGCCATTATTATAGTGTTGAAGCTTTATTGGCTGGTCGCATTGACTTAGCCAAACATTTTCACCAAGGTCAGTTTATAACCACCTATCTCTCCCCAAAGGATTATCATCGAGTACACATGCCTTGCGATGGTATATTAAAAGAAATGATATATGTCCCTGGTGATTTATTTTCGGTTAGTCCTTTAACAGCACAAAATATTCCCAATCTTTTTGCCAGAAATGAACGGCTAATATGTGTATTTGAGACAGACATGGGTTTGATGGTTCAAATTCTGGTAGGCGCCACCATTGTTGGTAGCATTGAAACAGCATGGTGTGGTTGTATTAACCCTAAACGCATGGGCATTATTCAACAAACCAGTTACCCAAATGCTAGTGAGAATGATGCAATCATATTGAAAAAAGGCGACGAAATGGGTTTATTTAAATTAGGCTCTACTGTTATTAACCTATTTATGCCCAATCAAATTGCTTTTGATGCCCAATTACATGCTGGCATGAGTACTAAAATGGGTGAATTGTTGGCGACAAAATTGACTCAAACAGTCTAAATAGATTTTAGTTTTAAATCTCTATTAAGAATCTAAGAGTCCCTGCTGGATAATCTTTTATCCTAACAGGGATTTTTTCTTTAATCATCATGATTATGTAGCAATATTGGCTTGGATTTTGCAATATGAGACTAAAGCCAATTTATATCATCCAATACTGACAAACATTTTAACTATTTTAATTGCCTCTATTGCCTCTATGGTCTATTCTAAAATCATTAAAATACATTATATTGTTATGAGACACCTATAAAGCACTAAATAATAAATTCGTCGCTATCTTTTGCCTGTTGCATGGTCCACATGCTGGCATATTGCCCATTGGCAGCCAATAAAGAATGATGTGTGCCTGACTCTACGATCTTTCCTTGTTGCATGACCAAGATTGTATCAGCATCGACAATGGTTGATAGGCGATGGGCGATAATCAATGTTGTTCGTGACTGCGTCAAACGATGCAAAGCCTCTTGAATAGCACGTTCTGTTCTTGTGTCTAAAGCACTTGTTGCTTCATCCAAAATTAAGATAGGTGGATTTTTTAACAAGGTTCTGGCAATCGCCACGCGCTGTTTTTCGCCACCTGACAATTTCAAGCCTCGTTCACCCACTTGTGTCTGATAACCATTGGGCAAACCCACAATAAAGTCATGTACACTAGCCGCTTTAGCAGCAGCTTCAACCATTTCTATGCTGGCATCTTGTTGCCCGTAAGCAATATTGTAAAAAATGCTGTCATTAAACAAAACAGTATCTTGTGGCACGATACCAATATGTGCACGCAAGCTTTCTTGGGTGTAATCACGAATATCATGGCCATTTAGTACAATTTTGCCACCTGTTACATCATAAAAACGAAATAATAATCGTGATAATGTTGATTTCCCTGCTCCAGAATCCCCCACTACCGCTACAGTATGACCTGCAGCAATATCAAAACTCACCCCTTTTAGTATTTGTCTATTTGATTCATATGCAAAGTCGACTTGCTCAAAAGCAATACTGGCTGTTGGTGCACTCAGTACCAAAGCATTTGGTTGATCTTCTACATCTTTGTTTTCTTGCAACAATGAAAACATTCTTTCCATGTCTGTTAATGCATTTTTGATTTCACGATACATCATGCCTAAGAAATTTAATGGCGCATACAATTGTGTTAAATAAGCAGAAACCAAGACCACATCACCAACTGTCATGTTTTTTTGAGTCACTCCTCGCGCAGCCAGAGCTAGCAAAGCGATCATGCCAAGGCTAATAATCAAACCTTGCCCTGCATTTAACATGCTCAATCCAATTTGATTGTTAATGGATTCTTTTTCCCATTTTGCCATGCTGCTATCGTAACGGTGTGTTTCTGTTTTTTCATTGCCAAAACATTTAACCGTTTCATAATTAATCAGTGCATCAATCGCTTTGCTATTGGCTTCACTATCAATCATGTTCATGCGCCGACGCACTACCATGCGTTTACTGGTAAAAAATAGTGTGAAGGCAATGTAGCTCACAATCGTTAAAATCGTTACCAAAGCAAATAAACCATCGTATTGGTATAACAAAATACCCACGACCAAGCCCAATTCCAATAAGGTTGGCAAAATATTGAACACCAAAAAACGCAGCAAAAAACCAATACCGCGACTACCTCGCTCTATGTCTCGACTTAAACCACCTGTTTGCCTTGCCAAATGGAACCGCATAGACAAAGCCAATAAATGACCAAATACAGCACTGGAAATTTGTCGAATAGCCCCTTGTGTCACCTTGGCAAAAATGGCGTCACGCACCTCACTTAACAAACTGCTCATGATGCGAGCAAATCCATAGCCCACCAAAGCAGCAATCGGAATCATCACCACAGTTGTTGGTAAACTTAAACCATCAATAACTTGTTTTAAATACCAAGGCATAGCCACACCAGCGACTTTGGCCAAAACCAAGCACAACAAAGCCAAAATTACACGGGTTTTGTATCGCCAAATATAAGGTAGCAATGTACGAATGGTTTGCCAATCATGACGTGCATGTCTGGCAGTGGTGGATTGGGATTCAGAAGAAGAGAACGCTCGCATAGGACACCATAATCTAGTCAGCAGATTGCCACTGACATATTGTCATCAAATTATGGGGTGATTGTACCTGAGTACCAAAATTTTTAACATATAGATGTATCTATATCTT
>JASLDB010000251.1 GCA_030151665.1 Neisseriaceae bacterium | reverse complement strand
ATCCCTTGTGTGTGAAAAGAAAGCCATGATTATATGTTAACAAAACTATACATTCAATTTACGAATTAAATATATTATTAAAATAAATATAAACTTAACCCATTTAACAATCATGGTCTGATTCTAAATCCAAGGCTGTTATGGGTAGTGGACCTGCAGGCGAAATGATTTCACCCAACAGGCCACCATGGTTATTGCTGGTTTAAATCGGCAATCACTCCCCCATAACCCTGCCACTCGGCAAGGTCGTCGTTTTGGTTGTCGGTGACGTTAGCCAGCTTTGAATATTCATCTGAGCATTGGCCGAGTAGCTCCCAGCCCCTAGCGGCTTTTTCGACATCAAATGTACTGGTGGGGCTGGCGGTTTCGCGCAGTTTGTTGGCAATGTCTTTGGTGTACTGCTGCAAGCTGCTATTAGCAGAATTAGCGGCAGCAATAGCCAGTTTTGTTTTCTGTCTTTCATTTTCGGCTTCTTTCATTAAAGTGTTGACTTGTTCTTGGGCGCTGCGCTCAATGGACCACTGAACGGCTTCCAAAATAGCAATTTCAGACTGATACCAATTTTCTGTGTCCTGTACGCCTTTTTCATAGCGTAAGTGGCCGAAGTACCAAATGCCACCGATGACGATGGCCAAGGCAATAAAAAAGGCCACGACTTGCGTGACCTGTGCCCAGTATTTTTTGAGTAATACTCCCATTACAGCTCCTTACTTATAGCTATGTGGCAATTGGAAATGTGGGCCATCTTTGAAACTTTTCCAATCACCACCCCATTCAACTGGTACGCCAAGCTCTTTTGCTGCAGCTTTTATATTCTTGGCCAAGTGCTCGTAATGCTTCCACTCCCAAGTTAATTGGCCGTTTAACATCACACCCAAATCAACAGCATGACCAGTTAAGTGTCGGCTATTCATTGTTTTGCTGGCTCCACTGGCAACATATTTCTTTTGCTGCTCAATGCTACGCAAGCCCTCAATAACCATAAAATCCAAGTCCATGCCTATTGCACGATTAACCACCTTGACCAAATCAGGATGCACGCCAGCCAATCGGCTAACTGAGCGATCAGATAATTGGAATTTTTCACCCGGTGTATTTTCGACCACTACATAATTAACTGCGCCAACTGATTCCAATGCAGCTGCAGTCTTTAGCCCAATGATGCCGTCAATACCTAAGCCGTGTTCGCGCTGAAATGCTCGCACATATTGATCCGTAATTTGGCCAAAGATACCATCGGGTTTTAAACACAAGATTCGCTGATACTTCTTTACTTCCTCGCCACGAGAGCCGATTTTTAAGTTTGTCATTTCTTTTACCCATAAAAAATGCAGCCTTTTGGCTGCTAATTGAACTTTAGTAAAATGATTAAGTCATAGCGTGACTTTATTCATCATGTTTCCGCAACGAGTATTCCCCTGCTCGTTGCTTTTTTTATTCAACTTAAGCACACCCTAAAAAGGCCACCGTCGCCTTAAGCCTTTAATCCAAAAACATCGCAGCGAAAACACGGCCGCAGCCATGCTAAATAGAATGTTGCCGTTGTTTGCGTAAAAGTGATGCACCTTAGCTAATGAGAATAACTGCGATACTGACGCAAATACCATCACCAGTAATGCCAACTTAACACCTAGGTCATCGCTAACTTTTCGGCTAAAGATGGCCCACATGCATACGCAAAATACAATCGTCAGCGAAATAACATGCAAATAAATCATGTTTTATCTCCTTTGTTTCCAAACAGATTTTTCAGTGACTTTAGGATCTCAGGAATGCTATTCTTGCCAATAGCTTCTTTTGCCAGTTCTTTTATGCCACCAAGCAAATCAAGGTTGTTGATGGCTGTCAGAATTGAACCAGCAAGCGTTTGTCCAAACATGCCCACCAAAAAGCCAATACCACCGACGTACTTTTCATCAATCGGTATCTGAAACATATCAATAATCATGTGCGTCAAATACATTGCGCTAAAGAAGCCACCAGCAGCCACAGCAATCATTTGCCATGGCCCAAGGTTCTTAATAAATCGCATGCTAATGACAGCCCCAAACATCCCTGCAATGCCAGTTTTCAATTCTGGCGATAACTCTAAATCATTCATACACTCCCCTAATTTTGTGCGTAAAAAAGCCCACTGCATTTGCAATGGGCGTAAAAAATGGCGCTATTTGCGTCGATTAAACGATAATACCCTTACTTCCAGCATATTTTCTTAGTCTATCAACCCACACCTGGATTTCATTTTCAGTAAGGACGACCGAATGAATAATCGCCGCCATTATTTCTGCTTTCCCTGTGAAATACGGCGAGTATGAAGCACCAATTCTAAATGTTGCATTTTTAGAGGTTACGCGCTCAATGCCACCACCATTGCGAGAGTTGATGTTGTGAGTTGCATCAAGTAAATAATTTGAGTTATCTGCATTACTTGCACGCCCAATCAATATCCTCCAGCTATTATTAGCATCAGAATGAGGAATATTTGCTGCAGTTGAACTTTTGTCACCTGACTTTAGATTTCTTGTTGCTGCAAACTTTACCCCGCCTTTGTCAGAGTATAAAGAAACTCCAAACGTGTCTCCATCAGCCCCATAGGTCGATATAAACATTTGATTATCTATTCTATTTACGTTGACGAGTGCAATAAGAGTGACATTTGGCGATTCATTTACAATAGTTTCAACATAACCATCATTTAATGAAAATTCTGTGCTATCTTTGCCAATTTTAGGAGTATGAATAACCTTGTTTTGCTGGATTCCGCTGACGAAGTTATTCTGCACTTTCTGTTTGTCATGGTTCAAAAAACTAATTAGCTCAATGCCTCGACTAACTGGCGGCACATAGATGCTAGATAAATTCTCTAAATTTATATTAATTGCAATTTTTGTCATTTTTATTCCTATTTATAGCTGATTATTTACAGCTGCTGAGATGTATGCAGCTAGCGAGCATGCTAGTTGATGCCTGGAACTATTAACCAGATGAATTGGATCGGATAGCCTGCCAGATATGGCGCCAGTTAGCTCATCAAACTCCGAGCTTGATGATGAAATTGAAAATCCAGAGTCACTATTCGTCAACGCCCATGCTGGCACTAGTGTGACATTGTGTTTTAAGGCCTTTTCAATATTAATTAATGATCGAATAAGTGGGTAATAATGCGTTTCCCAAATTGCATCACGACTATCATCAAAAGCCGCGCCAGGTAAAGATAATAATATTTTCACATTTGGCCACGCCTCTTTTGCCCTCTGGATTAGTAAAGACATATTATTTTGATAATTATAGACAAGCTCGCCTTCCGACCTATCACGTATATCATTTGTGCCAAGCTGGATAACAACAACATCTGGAGTATCAAGATTAAATCTTTGTTGATAAAACTCAAAATCAACAACGTAACCATTGTTGATGATGCTGCTATCATCGTCTTCAGTAGATGGTCTAATAAAGGGATTTTTAGGCCATTTATCGTTTTTTTCAGATAAAATATAAGCTTGCTCATCACCTGCATCTACTGGTTTTGCCCTGTCATTAATACTTAATGTAAAATCACCAGTTTCCCAACCCTCTCTCGCCTCTCCCAGTACACCACTATCATCTGCAGCTATTGCATTGCTACTGCCATTGATAGTTCCAATAAATTCGGCATCAATATTATATTCGGCCAATTCATTCATAATAAAAGAACCCAATTGTCGGTTTGTAATACTGTCTCCTATTAATAGTATCTTTGCATTCTGAGCTTCAGATTTTGGAACAACAAGCTTTAGTGGCATTTGGCATACGGTATTATTTTCAGTGTTTCTAATTGTTAAGTAAGAAAGTAATGATTTCTCAATACCGCCAATGTGAATATAATCTCGGCCTGAAAATACCTCCTTTGACTCCCGAGACGATACGCTTGCGATAACTTGTTGTGTAATTGACTGAATATCACGTTGGTATAAAATATTTCTCACATCAATTTGACATCCATCTTTTGGCAAGCATAGAACTGGAGTAAATAATGGCTTTGAAATATCTATAAAACAGCTACTCTCTGCTACATCATCAGCAGCAAATGGATAAGCAAAACCATCTTGACCAACAATTAATAACTGCCCATCAAATTCATTGCTGATTTCAAATAAGCCATGCACGCCCATTTTTTCAGGGCCAATAAATGCGAATTCAAAATCATCACCCCCTGTGATCGCTAAATAGTCATCTTTATTCGATGAAATAAGTTGATTTATATTCTCAATTGCATGGCTAGATGGATATCTCTTTACCTCAACAGCTGCACCATTGTCATTTAAATATAGAGTAATAAAGTCTGATTCATTTTCAGCCTGAACATTAAAGTACTGCCCTGGCTCGACAGACCTCATCCCCAGCTCCACTGTCTTATAAATTCTAGAGCCAATCTGCGCAGACGTTGACGCTGCGTCAGCCTTTTTTGCAGCCTCTTCGGCTTTAAATGCAGAATATTCAGCATTGCTACTGCTAACTTCAAGTGACTCATTGTAATATCTAATTGACTTAACTGTTTCTCCGTCGCTCGCTTCATATGTTGAGTTTTTATCCCCATTGACCCATACATTTGCTTTTTGTGCATCTTCGTCTAATTGTTGTGTTATGCGCCAAATTTCGCTCATTATTTCTCTCCAAAATACTCAGGCATGTCTGTGTTAATTAATTCATGCAATGGGTTTGTCACTGCTTCAAATACATCTGGATTACGTTCAAGAAAATCTGTCTCTTTAATTAGCCCCAACTCCATCACCTCCAGCTCTGCAGTAATAATAAATATTTGATTTTGCTCATTAGTTACTTTGAATGGCTCATTTGGATTGCAAAATCTTGCTTTCATGTTTTTTACTTCATCGTCAAATAATAAAGGGGTGAGGAAAAATCCCCACCCCGAATCATTGCCAATAAGTTCAAAAACAAAAAACCGAAAGTCTTTCATATCAACTCTCGGTATTTTCCATGAGACACTTACTCTTGTTGTAATACTTCTGCCTTTTCTGCGATGCCGTGCCCTGCCGCCTTCCATATTTGTTCGATAAAAAACATTCTGTGGCGAGTAGGAGTAATCACGATAAGGGCAAGGCAATCGTTTAGGCCAAGTATAAATTGGCACTCTAGTCATATACCATCCTTGCTAATAATTCATACTAATTACATTCTCTTCACTCTTGTCACCATTGGCATCTACTGCATAAGCTTTGAACTCAACTTTTTGAACAATAGGCTCATCATCCTCTTTTGGAAGTAAATTTGGTTCAAATTGCCTAGTCACAATAGCGCTTTGATCTTTAAGCAGGATACCAACCCAAACAACAATGCCATCTTGCTCAATGTAATAGTTAATTGCATTAGAAACATCAAAACCAGTAATCGTAATATCAGCATAAACTGGATTTGTGCCACGCTTTTCTACCTTTAACCCTGGCTTTAGTTTGCTAATTGCAATTTCATCTTCAACCACAGCGCCAGACCAAGTAAACCAATCACCAGCATGGCTACCAATAACACGCGCACGAATACGGACTTGATTGCCAAATGGCAATGAACCGCTATAAAGAGCAGTTTCTCCTTTGTACAACAAAGACCATCCATCATTAATTTTTCCTGCAACCTCGAATTCGTACTCTTTTGCTCCTCTTGCTTGATTGCAAGTCACTTCAAAAGTATTTCTCTGAATTGATTTTTTAACCTTGATCCACGTGACGGCTAGTGACTCATCAACAGGATCATGCGGCGGAACCACGACTGGCATTTCTAATTCAGTTTCAACTTTATGCGGATAATCCGAATAAACAACAGCACTAATACCTACTTTATTATCGCTATCTGGTACCACACTTGTAATGACCATTCGTTTGCCAACCCTACTGGTATTTCCAAATATATAATGCGTTGGCTCCATGTAATCACCATTGCTTAAATTAGGCTGTCCATGTGAATTTAATGGCAAATCAACAATCTTGCCGCTGTTACTGCCTATTGGCTCAATATGATATGTCCCCATTACGCTGCCATTTGGCGCACGCAATGCAATAACATTATTACCAGTCCAATCTAAATCATTACTTGTATAAATTACATTTCCATCAAATTCATCAATACGTCCTGTTGATCCCCATTCTGGCTCATCATAAGCCGTTAGGACTTCATTGCCATAAGCGACTGCAAGGCCTTCTAACTCTGTTGTCCAGCTTGAAAACTCACGTTGCACATGATGCATTGCTGCTCGATGAATACCTTCACGCCAAGCTTGTTGTGGGCTTGTGATGGCATGCATGGCCACTCGTAATGGTTTAATTTGCTTACTGCTTGGCAAAGCACAAACCATATCGGCAGGCTGCCATGATACTGGATCAGTGTATTCCACAATAATATGGTCAGCCTCTCCTGT
>JASLDB010000146.1 GCA_030151665.1 Neisseriaceae bacterium | reverse complement strand
GGTTTGAATCCCATCAATTGGTATTTGATGGGATTTTAAAAATATTATTTGCCAAATTTTGTATCAGCCCATTCATCACACACTGCTTACTCAATTTTTACGCAATAGATTACCCTTATCAAAGCCTACCCGCTCCTCAGTCGATAGACGAAGAACATGCCTTGTGGTTGATGGAAAATCAATCCATTTTGGCATTTTGTTAATGGGAATGGGCTGATTATCAACCGATTATCAACCGATTATCAACCGAGCAAAAATCGATTATTGCATGCCCATCAAGGGCAGATTTTTGCCTATTCACTTACCTTGCCCATTTGCAATGAAAATCTACTCATAATCAATAAACGATTGCTATTTTTTATCATGTACCATTAGACTACCTGTCGGTAGGTAGTATATGATGCTTTTTCATCTTTTTAAAAACCAAGGCAAAAACATTTATGCAATCAGAATCCAACACCCATCAAGCCAGCTTTAAACTGGCTGCATCTTTGGCCTTAATCACCGTATTAGGCCCTTCATCTATCGACATGTATTTACCCTCTATCCCTGATATGGGTGTAGAACTCAATACATCCTATGCCAATATGCAATTAACCCTAACCATATTTTTACTGGCCATGGGTGCTGGGCAATTGATTTGCGGCCCCATTATTGATGCTTTTGGTCGACGAAAGCCTTTGTTATTGTCTATATTTGTGTTTATTGTTTCGGCTTTTGTTGCAGCCAGTGCCAAACAAGTGGAAACCTTACTCATTGCCCGCTTCTTTCAAGGTTTGGCTGCATCCATGACTTTGGTGGCTGCCATGAGTACAGTTCGTGATGTGACCAGTGGTGTGGCCACCACCAAGTTATTTGCCTTATTAATGACAATTGAGGGCTTAACGCCTGTGGTTGCCCCTGCTGTGGGTGGTTATATTGAATCTCATTTTGGCTGGCGAGCAGTGATGCTCTTTTTAGCAGCCATGGGCATCTTGGCATGGCTAAATACTTTGGTTCAATTACCAGAAAGTTTGGCACGCCATAAACGCCTTTCTTTAGAACCCAAACAAATCCTTAAAACCTATGTCAAGATTGCCAAAGATGCCAATTTTCTCTGGCCTGCCATGGCATTATCTGCGGTTTTTTTCTTTTTAATGTCATATATCAGCGGTGCCGCTTTTGCCTATCAAAGTGATTATGGCTTGAGCCCTGATACATTTGGACTGGTGTTTGGTGCCACTGGCATGGCGGTTTTATTGGGTGCTGTTGGAACAAGTCGTTGGGTGACAATTTATGGCAGCGCCAAATTATCAATAGTCGGGGTATCATTTATTTTACTGGGCACGAGCGTCGCTTTTTTAACGGCTTTATTGGGCATGGGTTTATGGGGCGTTGTGTTGGGCATGTTTTTGGCCATGTTTGGCTTGGGCATTGCCGAAGCAACCTTGATGTCCAATGCCATGTCCTCTCAAGAAACGGCATTGGGTTTTACCGCAGCACTACTGGGTGCTTTGCAATTGGTGATTCCCGCTTTGGCTACCCCATTGGCAGGTGCATTAGCTGAAAAACACACTTTGGCTTGGTTAGGCTTTCAAGCGCTCTTCTCGCTTGTGATATTATGGTTAACTATTATCAGCGCGCGTCATACTCGCGTTTTTCATCAGCAACCGCCTAGCTTATCCACTCAAGTCACTGAATAAGCGATAAGGCACATTGGAGTGATAACCATGCAACGCTCACCCACCATGTTACGCATTTGCCAAGCAGCAAGCCACCATTTTGCAAAGAATGGTTATCACGGTGCCTCATTGAATGAAATTGCAGCCAAAGTGGGTATTCGCAAAGCATCGCTCTATGCCCATTTTAAAAGCAAAGATGAGCTATTCATGATGGTCTTTGCAGATGCTCTTTTGGCAGAAAAAGATTTTGTCGCCAACTGCTTCTTAAGTAGCCCCATTGAAGAGCAAGCAGGTTATCGGTATTGCTGGCAAATGGAAGAGCGCTATCAAGATGCCATCAGCCTGCATTTGTTGTTGCAAACCGCTTATTTGCCCCCAAAACATTTGCGTCACCATATTGATTTAGGTTATCGGAATTATTTAACACAATTACAATCCTTATTTTCCCAACAGTTAAGACAACAAAAAGCCTATTCTGAACTTGATGAACTGCACATAGAAAAACTGTCTCAGGCTTATCTTGGCATTATTGACAGTTTGTATGTTGAATTGGTTTACACCAATGAATTAAGTGATATGGGTGAATCATTTCACCAACGGCGTGATGCCTTGTGGTGGCTCTTGCAGCAAACATTGGCTCAAGTAAGCAGTTAAATAGGTTATTAACCGTTTCGTTATTGATTCATCCAAATAAACCGTTTTTACTCAATCTAGCTTAGGTATATCCATTTATACCTGGCTAAATTGTCACCATCAATCATCAAGATTCTTACCCTAATCATCGAATAACCATCACAGCAAACCCTTTATAAGATTGAATTTCACCTTCATTTCACCGAAAAAATCACCCTCAATCGCCACATTTTGCGCTTATTGTACCGATGATTTGTTTTGCCCATATTAAACCATTTCGCTAACGGCCTTGGCTTTCTCAAATAATAAAAGCAATAACACACTTGACAGCTTTTTCAAAATTAGGTATATCTATTAATCCAACAAAAATAAGCATGTAGGCAAATTATCCATGCCAAAGTAATGATGCAATATCAATAATGAATCACCAAGGAGAAAATGATGTTGAATTTAAATTCTTATTCATGTCGCAGTGAAGCATTTAGACAAGCACTAGCCAGTGTCAATAGCCATGGCAAGCAAGGACGCAATGCTTTGAACGTCATCAATCAATTCATGAGTGGCGAAATCCCCAATGCCACTTTGTTTAAAATTGCTTACCAACAAGCTTTAACAGAAGATGCCAAAGAAGCATAAACGCCGCCCTGATTAGTTCAGGGCTTTTTTGACCCACAAAATGGCTTCGTCTCAATACTCAACAAACACAATGACCACAGCCCGCTACTTTGGCCGACTCACTGCAATCATCACCGCAAAGTTCCCATCTGTTTGTTGCCAATTTTGCTCAGGGGCATAAGCTCTTGATACAAAACCATCCAAATACAAAGCTTGCTGATAACCTAACTTTTGAAAAAACTGAGCAAATTGGTAAAAACTCACAGGCGCTTTTGACATCGCCAGAACCACTTCGCCATTGCTTTTAACCCCTACCCCATTGCGAATCTGTAAATGCTGAGAGTTGGGGTTAAAAACGTGGTTAATTTCACCGTTTTGCAATAACATTGGCCCCGATTGTGTTGCATACACAATCTTAGGCCCCATCACAAAAGCATGGCTCTCGACGATTTTTCCTTGCTGCTGTTGATCCAAATAAAAAACACCATTCGGTTGCATGTAAAAATTACCAACACCCGTTTTTAAATCCAAGGGCTGTCTTATTTTTCCATTTTCAATGTATAAACCAAGAGGCGTTTCTTCTTTGGTAAACATTCCCCCATTCATCAAGAACTGCACCTGGCGACCTGATGCAAGTAATGTTTTATTGAGCGTAGCCAAATCCCGAATATTGTTACCTGCCGAATTTTGCCAATGCATGGTTATGCTGTCATGACTAGGCTGCACTGTATAAACTACGTAAGCGTATTCATCTGGATTATGACAAGCCAAAAGCAATATCGACCAGCCGATGGCCCATAAACAAGAACGAATTTTTTGCATGGCCATTTTCCCCAAGTCTATGGCAACATTTATTTATTCCATCATCCTAATCAATAAAGCATCACAAAACAATCACCCTCAGCACATAAAAAACCCCAACAATAATCATATTGTCAGGGGTTTGACATTATCATGTGATGAATCACTTGCTCGCCCAATCGGATGCACCTAATGATTGGATAAGCCATCCATTTTAGGCTTGAACTTTGGGATTCAATGTCACTTCTACACGGCGATTTTTTGCACGGCCTTCAACGGTACCATTGTCAGCAATCGGTTGACGAGAACCATAACCCACTACCGCAATGCGATTGGCAGCAACATTGTGAGAACTTAAGAAGTTAGACACCGCTGAAGCACGGTTTTCAGACAATCTTTGGTTCAAAGAATCGCTGCCTGTGCTATCTGTGTGGCCAGCAACAGTGATGGTGGTATCAGTATAAGTCGACAAAACATTGGCTACTTTACCCAATGTATCGGTTGATTTGCTGTCCAATACTGCACTGCCCGTGGCAAAGGTGATGTTTTCTGGCATCACCAATTTAATTTGGTCACCCACACGCTCAACTTCAACACCACTGTTATTCAAGCTTTCACGCAAGACTTTCTCTTGATGATCCATGTATGCACCCACACCAGCACCAATGGCGCCACAAGCTGCAGCTGAGTTACGAGCACCTTTACTGCCATGCGTTAACGCACCAATAATGCCGCAAGTGGCTGCACCACCTAAACCATACATGGCTGTTTTATTTAATTTTTGCTGTCCTGTTTGTGGGTCGGTTACACAGCCTGTTAAACCAATAACCGCAGCCAATGACAAAACAGATAATTGTTTGACGATACGCATATAAATTCCCTCTTTTTGAGTGCCAATAAATGACAACAATACTTTCTTTTTCAACTTTACAAGCAAATATTTTCTTTGTCTAAATCTTTAACAAAATTTAAATATCTAAATGCTTAATATTTACAATTCCAAATATAAAAAAACCACCCGAAGGTGGTTTCTGATAGGCTGCCAATTACAAAGTTTCGGCATGACCTGCTAGGTAAGAAGCAACACCATCAGCACTGGCTTTCATGCCGTCTTGGCCTTTATTCCAACCAGCTGGGCAAACTTCGCCGTGTTCTTCGGTAAATTGCAAAGCATCAACCATGCGAATCATTTCATCAACATTGCGGCCCAATGGCAAGTTATTAACCACTTGGTGTTGTACCACACCGTCTTTGTCAATCAAGAATGAACCACGGAATGCCACACCGCCAGCACTTTCAACGTCAAATGCTTGGATGATTTCGCGTTTTAAGTCAGAAACCATGGTGAAACCCACTTGACCAATGCCGCCATCATTGATGGCTGTATTGCGCCATGCGTTGTGGGTGAATTGGCTGTCGATAGACACAGCAATCAATTCCACATTGCGTGCTTTGAATTCTTCCAAACGGTTGTTAAAAGCAATGATTTCAGATGGGCAAACAAAAGTGAAATCCAAAGGATAGAAGAACACAACGGCGTATTTACCAGCAGTGGCTTCTTTGAAGTTGAAATCACCAACGATAGAGCCATCGCCTAAAACAGCGCTGAATTTTTTGTCAGTATCGTGGAAAAATGGTGCATGTTTAGCAACTAGAACTGCCATGTAAAACTCCTTTTAAATAAAAGTACCAAGCCGAAGCTCTCTTTATAAACCAACTATTGCAAATTGGCTAATGAATTTTTTACATCAACGCCGCCAAGCATTTTTCTTGGCGAAATATCAATTATTTGGTGTTTCTTTTTTTTGGATTCGCTTTTGCAAACGCCGATAACGCAAATACACGCGTGTTCGAACCCGAACATCGTAACCAATAGAACCCAAGCCCAATAAAAACAAAACACCCGCCACTGGCAAAGTGAATTGATACCCCATGTGACGAAACCCCCAAGCCCCAACAACACCACCCACCACAAATGAAGCAATGGTGCCTGCATAAAGCTTCATTTTGGGAATATTAATGGTCACATTAGCAGGGTCACGCATTTTTTTGCGTGTGTGCATGACTTTGGCCATTTCAATGCCAATATCAGTGGCAAAGCCAGTCATGTGAGTGGTGCGAATGCTGCCCGCAGACAAAACTGTTAATACTGTATTGTGCATACCCATAATAAAGCACAACAACATCATGGAAATGGGGGTTAATTTTCCCCACTGCCATGCCAACAAGGCAGAACCCATCAAACCAAAAAACAATAGGTAAATGGCTTCTAACCACATGGAAATACCGTAACTACTGCGAAAGCGCTGCCGCTTAGCCCAAATAATTGTCCAAGCAGCGTGGGTGGCACCAGCGATAAACGATGCCACCAATAAAAAAGATGTCAGGGCAATTTCCCACTCTTGGGTATACAAGCGCTCTGCTGCTGTCGATAACTCACCTGAAACATGTGAAGTAAATCGAGCAAAAGCAAAAAAACCACCAGCATTAATCGCACCCGCCAACAAAGCCATGATATAGCCCAAGCCTCGAAAACTGGCATAGGTAATATTGGCCTCATGCAAATATGGCAAACGCGATTGCCAATAAATGTGTTTGCGCCGAGTGATTGTGCGTTTGGGTCGTTCTTTAAAATCACTTCCAGTAGTATTCATGTGCCCTTTTGTGTTAATCAGCCTTATGCCAAAATTTTCTCAACGATCTCTTGGGTATCTTTTGATGCTTGTGCTTGCAAAATTCGTTGCAATTGTTCATTCATCAACGCTTGGCGATGACTGTCTAGGCGCGATTTAATATTAAATGCTTGCACCAAACGCGCTGCCACTTGTGGGTTAAACCGATCCAACGCGATAATCTGATCCGTCAAAAATGCATAACCACTACCATCTTTGGCATGAAAATGGGGGGTATTGCGACAGAAGCTGCCCAATAGTGAGCGTACCTTATTGGGGTTCTCTAAACTAAATGTTGCTTCTTGCATCGCCATTTTAACCCTTGCCAATGTATCTGACACATGACTTGAACCAATCAAGGTAAAATATTTATCCATCACCAAAGCATCACTTTGGTATTTGCCCACAAACTTACCCAATACCGCATCTTTTTCTGCAAATGACAAGTTATTCAATGCTTGTAAAACACCCATTTCATGGGTCATGTTAATCGCCAGTGCGTCATACTGCTGAGAAAAATAAGCAGACATTTTTGGGTTAGCCCGACACAATAAAGCACGGGTCACATTCAATAAACGGCGCAACCCAACTTGCCTTGGTAAATCAACTTTAGCCACACGCAAATCATGCTCTTCATCACGCAAGACCAAATGCGCCTGATCCAACACCTTTAAGCAACCCATGGCCAAATCATTCAGCAGTATTTCTCTGGCCTGCCAAATAATATTGGGGTCCATGCAAGCCGATTGTGTTTGCCATAGCTCCGCTTCGCTAGGCACTTGCCACAACACCGCTTTAAATTCGGGATCAATATCTTGTGCCATCATCGCATTCAAGCTATCAATCAATGCCTGTGGTGCTGATGTTTCTTCTCCATTGGCCAAAGAGCGAATATTGCCCAAAATGGCTTTTTTATACAATTGCTGTGCTGCTTCGAAGCGATTAAATAAATCACTGTCATGATTAAGCAAAATGAATAATGCTTCATCTGTGTAATCAAAAACCAAATTAACAGGTGCACTGAACCCTCGTAGCAACGACGGAATCGGCTCCTGTTCAACACCTTGTAATGTAAATGACTGCACTTTATCTTTTAATACCAGCATCCCGTCAAAGGTTTCTTCATCAGCATGAGGCAATGTAAAAGACAATGCTTGACCATTTTGATCCAATAAGCCAATGGCGATAGGAATCATCATGGCTTGCTTGTTTTTCATGTCTGGTGTATCAGGAATAGTTTGCTCAAAAGTCAGTGTGTAAGTCTGTTTTTCACTATCCCAAACACCACTGGCCTTCACATTAGGCGTCCCTGCTTGGCTATACCACAATGCAAATTGACTCAAATCCACTCGATTGGCATCGGCCATTGCCATGCGAAAATCGTCACAAGTGACAGCTTGTCCATCATGGCGTTTGAAATACAATTGCATGCCTTGTAAAAAACCCGCTTCACCCAATAAAGTATGTAACATGCGCACCACTTCTGCGCCTTTTTCATAAACCGTCATGGTGTAAAAATTATTCATTTCAACATAAGACTGAGGCCGGACAGGATGAGCCATCGGACCTGCATCTTCAGGAAACTGATGTGTGCGCAATAATGCCACGTTTTCAATGCGACGAACCGCAGCACTTGTCATGTCTGCAGAAAACTCTTGGTCTCGAAAAACGGTCAAACCTTCTTTTAGTGACAATTGGAACCAATCACGGCAAGTCACTCGATTGCCAGTGTAATTGTGAAAATATTCATGACCAATCACACTTTCAATACCTGCAAAATCTGCATCAGTCGCTGTTTTTTCATCCGCCAAAACATACTTGGTATTGAAGATATTCAAACCTTTGTTTTCCATGGCACCCATATTAAAGTCACCAACTGCAACCACCATATAGATATCCAAGTCGTACTCTAAACCAAATCGCTCCTCATCCCAGCGCATGGCATTCTTTAAAGACTCGACTGCATATGCCACTTTTTTCTTATCCGCCTCATCAGTATAAAACTCGATGGCGATTTTTTTTCCAGTCAATGTTGTGTAGGTGTCCGCCGTCAAGGCTAACTTACCTGCCACCAAAGCAAATAAATAGCTGGGCTTTTTAAATGGATCCAACCATTTTACAAAATGGCGCTTTTTATCAATGTCGCCAGCATCAATTTTATTGCCATTAGACAGCAACACTGGATAATCTTTTTTATCTGCAATAATCGTGGTGGTGTATTTGGCCATCACATCTGGGCGGTCAAAATAATAGGTAAT
>JASLDB010000241.1 GCA_030151665.1 Neisseriaceae bacterium | reverse complement strand
AACCTAACCAGTGCTGCAATTTTTTCTCGCACCACAAAAGGTGTCTTGATCTGGCGAAAAAGAATGTCTCGCACAGTGCCTTCACCTTTTTTAGCATGGCCCGCGGAATGAATTCTGCCATCTTCTTCTTTGGTGGTGCTGCGCTTTTCCACATCATGCAACAATGCCGCCGCCCAAACCATGTTTTGCGCCAAAATGGGCAATTGTTGGTATTCAGGTAAGCTAACCAATGCAGATAAGACCATCTCGGTATGAATCGCTACATCGCCTTCGGTATGGTATTGTGCATCTTGTGGTACGCCTTGCATATCACGCACAAAATCAAATTCATTTGTCAGTGCAGCCCAATCACGCAAATGGGTCAATTGCCAATTCATATACCACCTCTTTCACGCTCAAATGCCAATAAAGCTCGTTGCCAATTTTGTTTCCAATGCACATCGGTTTTCACATGATTTTGGCGAACGTATTTAAACACATGGTTCTTAAAATCATCAACATGAAAACCTTGGCTGTCTCGGCTAACAATCCCTTCCATAGTGCAATTTTGCCCAGAATGGGTATCTTTTGCCATGAACTGGCTATCATTTGATGCCGCATTGATTAATGATTCTTCATACGCTAATGGGCTAAGACAACCATTAACCGTTGGCAGTATTAACTCAGGTACAGTGGGAAAATCAAATAAAGCGGCATAGAATTTAACTTCTTCCCAACTGAGCCAATAATCGCCCTGCCTCACAGCAAATACATAAAAATATTCTTCGATGCGTTGGTATTCAATGGAATGAATGGCATATAAATTTTCACCAAACAATTCAATGTCACCCAAATCATCTTTGATGTATTGCCAGCGTTGACGGATTTGTTGGCTCCATGCTGATTGTGTTGGTGCACCATGCGAACGCGCAAACACACCATGGCGATTTAAACAGTTGTTTTCACCATCTAATTTTTCAGTGTGCACCAATTGTGTGATATTTTGGATAGCTGACCACCACTCGTGATTGATACGATCATCACTGGTGGTGCCAGGTGAGAACGGATAGTGATACGTTCTACCATATTTTCTTGATTGCATATTCATTATGCTCTCCTAACAGACATAGAAAAAACACAAGCCATTTAATGCGCTTGTTTCTGTGTTTTTGAGAAATCAAGAAAAGGTATTACATGACTATTCCGAATACGGCCCCATTAAAAGGTGTGAATAAAACTTAACAATATGGCTCGCATTCTAAACCCAAAGTCCGTCAAAAAGCCATCCATCACACCATAATCGTCAAATAAGTGTTAGAAATTTGCCCATTTGGGCTATTTCTCAACCATGAAGCTGCCTAGAAAGCTCATTTTATAAATGATTTAACCAGATATTATCTTCTGCCTTCTAAAAAATCATACCAAGAAAAACGCTATTATTGACAAGCCCAAAAAAAACCACGCCAAGCGTGGTTTTTTACTAACTGCCAAACAGATACAAAGCTTATGCGTATGGATGATCCAATACGATGGTTTCTTCACGATCTGGGCCAGTTGATACGATGGCAATCGGTGCTTCGCAGATTTCAGTGATGCGTTTGATATAAGCACGCGCATTTTCTGGCAAATCTTCGTATTTTTTCACACCAACAGTGCTTTCAGTCCAACCGGGTACGGTTTCGTAAATGGCTTCGCATTTTTCCACATTCAATGCGCCAAATGGGAAAATATCCAATTCTTCGCCATTAACACGGTAACCTGTACAGATTTTAATTTCGTCCATGCCATCCATCACATCCAATTTGGTCAAGCACAAACCAGTTACGCCATTGATTTGGATAGAGCGCTTCAACAAAGCAGCATCGAACCAACCACAACGACGTGGACGACCTGTTACTGCGCCAAATTCGTTACCACGCTTAGCCAAACCTGCACCCACGTCATCAAATAATTCTGTTGGGAATGGGCCTGAACCCACACGGGTGGTATAGGCTTTAACAATACCCAAAACATAGTTCAACATTTGTGGTGCCACACCTGCACCAGGTGCAGCCGCACCAGCAACACAGTTCGAAGAAGTCACAAATGGGTAAGTACCGTAATCAATGTCCAATAAAGTGCCTTGTGCACCTTCAAACAAGATTTTTTCACCACGTTTATTCATGTCATACAATTTGCGTGACACGTCTGAAATCATTGGGGTGATTTGTTCTGCAAATGCCATGGTTTCTGCAATCACGGCTTCGGCATCCACTGGTGCTTGACCATAAAGGTTAACCAATTGCACATTGTAAATGGCCACGTTGTCACGAATTTTTTGTGCCAACACATCAGGAGTCAATAAGTCTTGTACACGAACCGAACGGCGTGCCACTTTGTCTTCATAAGCTGGGCCAATACCACGACCTGTTGTGCCAATCTTGCGGTCGCCTTTTGCCGCTTCACGAGCATGGTCTAATGCAATGTGATAAGGCAAAATCATTGGGCAAGTTGGGGCAATGTGCAAACGACCATCCACTTTCACACCAGCATCACGCAATTCTTGCAACTCTTTTAACAATGCTTCTGGGCAAACCACTACACCAGAACCAATGCAGCAATCCACGCTTTCATGCAAAATACCACTTGGTATCAAACGCAATACGGTTTTTTTACCATTCACAACCAATGTGTGACCCGCATTGTGACCACCTTGAAAGCGCACCACGGCACTTGCTTGGTCTGTTAGCCAGTCAACAATTTTACCTTTACCTTCGTCACCCCATTGGGTACCGATAACGACTACATTCTTAGCCATAATTTTTCATCCAAATAATTAATTACTTCACACTCGGTACCAACTGCCAAGTGCCATCAATACAAACCAACTCACGATTGCAGCTTAAGGCTTTTGCACCTTCACCCAAATAATCCACAACCACGGTTTCACCAGCTGCACGCAATTTTTCAACAAATTTAGCAGCCAATGGATAATCTTCTTTGCCAATGCAAACACCCCAAGTTGCAGGGCGTTCTGGTAGAGCAGAAATCAAATCACGTAAGTCAAAACTAAAACCTGTCGCGGGGCGAGCGCGCCCAAAGTATTTACCCAAACCATTGTATCGACCACCACGTGCCAAAGCATCAGACCAATTCGGTGCATAAATCGAGAACAATAAACCCGTGTGATAAGAAGCAAAACGCAATTCTGACAAATCAATGTGAATTTGTTTGTCAGCAAAAGCACGGCAAACCGCTTCAATCTCAGCCAAAGCAGTCTGAATTTTCTCATCTTTAGGCAATACAGCATGCGCTTGTTCTAGCACATCCAAACCACCATACAAGGTTGGTAATGCAGCAAAAGCATTAACCAACTCGCTTGGCAACGACAAGCCTTCAACATGCGCACGAGCTTCTTCGATGTCTTTATTTTGCATAATGATGCGAAGTTGATGTCGCTGCTCATCATTCAGTTTAGCCAAATCAGCCAAGGCATGAAAAATGCCGACATGACCCAAAGCCAAATACAAATCAGGAATATTGGCAATCGCCAAACTCTTAAACATCAAATCAACAAGCTCGATATCCGCTTCTACCCCACCAAAACCATACAATTCGGCACCAATTTGCAAAGGCTCACGTGAGCTCATTTGCGTTTCAGGGCGAGCATGCAACACAGAGCCTGCATAGCACAAGCGATTAACGCCTGTTTTTGCAGACAACAAATGTGCATCAATTCGAGCAACTTGTGGGGTAATATCCGCACGCATGCCCAATTGTAAGCCTGATATTTGGTCAACAACTCGAATGGTTTTTAAAGACAAGACTGGATCAATTGCAGTCAATAATGAAGTGGTGTACTCCATTTGTGGGGGGCTAACCAGTTCGTAACCGTGTACGCGGAAGAGTGCCAACAAAGCTTCTTTGGCACTTTCC
>JASLDB010000181.1 GCA_030151665.1 Neisseriaceae bacterium | reverse complement strand
TATTTTAGGGCAATATAGCTATCAACCCAGTCTTGGCTGAATACACCGCCACGGGTTAAAAATTCGTGGTCTACTCTCAATGCTTCTAATGCTTCTTCTAAAGAGGCACAAACGGTTGGTACCAATTTGTCTTCTTCTGGTGGCAAATCATATAGGTTTTTATCAGCTGCATCACCTGGATGGATTTTGTTTTGAATGCCATCTAAACCTGCCATCATCAATGCTGAGAAGCATAAATAGGGGTTGGCCATTGGATCAGGGAAACGAGCCTCAATGCGGCGACCTTTGCTGCTAGCCACATAAGGAATGCGAATAGAAGCAGAGCGGTTTTTAGCAGAATAAGCCAATTTGGTTGGTGCTTCGTAATGAGGCACCAAACGTTTGTAAGAGTTGGTCGATGGATTGGTAATGGCATTTAATGCTTTGGCATGTTTAATAATGCCGCCAATGTAGTAAAGTGCTGTTTCAGACAAGCCACCATAGCCATCACCTGCGAACAAGTTTTGACCATCTTTCCAGATAGATTGGTGAACATGCATGCCTGAGCCATTATCACCCATCAATGGTTTTGGCATGAATGTGGCTGTTTTGCCATAATTGTGTGCCACATTGTGAATGATGTATTTCATGTCTTGCGTCCAGTCAGCACGGGTAACCAAGGTGCTAAAACGGGTACCGATTTCCATTTGGCCTGCAGTGGCCACTTCATGGTGATGAACCTCAACAGGGATGCCCATTTGTTCCATTTGGATAACCATGGCTGAGCGCATGTCTTGACCTGAATCTACTGGTGGCACTGGGAAGTAACCGCCTTTGACCATTGGACGATGACCAGTGTTGCCACCTTCTAGGCTTTTGCCACTTGACCATGCTGCTTCTTCTGCATTGATTTGGAAGCGAGTGCCACCCATGCTGGTTTCAAATTCAACACTGTCAAATACAAAAAATTCTGGTTCAGGGCCAAAATAGGCGGTGTCACCAATACCTGAAGCTTTTAAATAATTTTCTGCACGATTGGCAATAGAGCGTGGGCAACGATCGTAGCCTTGACCGTCAGTAGGGTCAATAACATCACAAGTCAAAATTAATGTCGGCTCATCAAAGAATGGATCCATTTTGGCTGTGGCGGCATCTGCAATCAGCATCATATCTGATGCTTGGATGCCTTTCCAACCAGCCATGGACGAACCATCAAACGCTTGGCCCTGTTCGAACCACTCTTCTGGGTCTTCCATTAGCACATGTGCTGGAATGGTGACGTGTTGCTGTTTACCTTTGGTATCGGTAAAGCGTAGGTCAATGAATTTAACGCCAAATTCCTCGATTAAATCGACGACATTTTGCACGGACATGGGGGAGCTCCTTGAATGAGATAAGGCTGGAAAACAATATTATTCAAGTCGTCCATTATGCCATATTTGCCGCGTCAATAAAGCCTTTGCAATAAATAATTCTAAAATAATTTAGACAAAAAAAATGATCATTTTGAGAAAATATCGCCTTTGCATGCAATAACAGCCTATAATCTAGTGCTATTGTTGTTTGCTTTAAATCAGTTAAATAATTTTTAGATAAGGGTTGTTGAAAATGCAGTATGCCGTTTTGGGTCAACCAATTGAACACAGTCGTTCACCACAAATACATGCTTTATTTGCCCAAGAAGAAGGTGCAGATATTGTTTATGGCAAGATTGGCCCCGCTGTGGCTGATTTTGAATCGGCGGTTCAGGCTTTTTGGCAACAAGGTGGCTTGGGGGCGAATGTGACCGTGCCGTTTAAAGAACGGGCTTTTGCCTTAGCTGATTGCTTAACGGAACGAGCCAAAGCAGCTGGTGCAGTTAATACCCTGATTTTACAGTGTGATGGTCAAAATAATAGTACAGTCATTGGTGACAATACTGATGGTGCTGGTTTGGTCTGGGATATTACCAAGCGTTTAAATGTTTCGTTAACTGGGAAAAAAATATTAATCATTGGCGCAGGTGGTGCAGTGAGAGGAGTTTTACTGCCTATTTTGGCAGAAAATCCACAGCAAGTCGTTATTTGCAATCGGACACATGCCAAGGCATTAACATTGGCAGTAGATTTTGGTATAGAAGCCTCTTTAATGGCTGATTTAACATGTAGTGCATTTGATGTGGTGATTAATGCGACATCGTCAGGTTTAAGCCAAGCATTGCCTAATGTTCCTGATACAGTGTTTGCTGGTGCGCAATTGGCTTATGATTTGGTCTATGGTGAGCATGCTCAAGCGTTTTTGTCATGGGCCAAAAGACATGGAGCTCAACAAGCGGCAGATGGTTTAGGCATGTTAGTGGGGCAAGCGGCTGAATCTTATTTTCAATGGCGAGGCTTTCGCCCCAGTATTGCGCCTGTGATAGCTGAGTTATTAAAAGGTTAATAGCATGAGATTGTTCAAGTGGTTGATATTAACGCCAATAATGGTCGTGGTGCTATTTAATGTGTATGTATATGGCAGCATTTTGTATTGGCGCTCGTTTGCACCAGAGTCAACTGCATTTATGCGGGCTCGCATGAGCCAATTGGAAGATGAAAAACCCGATGTTAAATTGGATTACCAATGGGTACCATACGATCACATTTCTAAATATTTAAAACAGGCTTTAATTGCGTCAGAAGATGCTAATTTTGCCAATCACGATGGATTTGATTGGGGTGGTATCCAAGCGGCAATGAAAAAAAATGAGCGCTCGGGTGAAGTAAAAGCGGGTGGGTCAACCATTAGTCAGCAGTTGGCGAAGAATTTGTTTTTGTGGGAACAGCGCAGCTATGTGCGAAAAGCAGAAGAAGCGGCTATTACTTTTATGTTAGAAGGCAGTACCGATAAAGACCGTATTTTTGAGATTTACTTAAATGTTATCGAATGGGACTATGGTGTTTATGGGGCTGAAGCTGCCAGTCAAAATTTCTTCCATAAGCCAGCCAGTGATATGACACGCCAGCAAGCTGCACAATTGGCCTCTCGGGTGACCAAACCCTTGTTTTATGCGGATAACCCGAAAGACAGGGGACTGCGTCGCAAGACCAATATTATTTTAAAACGAATGGGGCAAGCAACCTTGCCAGAATAAAAAAATGCTTGGGAAACCCCCAAGCATTTTTTATGGGCGAGAAAAACGACCATTTTGTAAAAAATACAAGCTTTGAATCATTGTGGTTTTATCATTTCTCATGCCATTGTGGTGAATGGGGATGGTGATGTGATCCTTGGCATGTTCTAGTTGGGTTTCGCTTTCTAGAACCAAGCCATCGTGTGGTACATTGGGCAGAACCAAGGTGCCAATTTCGTATTTTTTGTTACCAGCTAATGAACCGATTTCACAAGCATTGTTCCATTGGGGTAAATGACCATTGAGGGCAGCTTCATAACCTTTGCCAATAATCCAAGGGGTAAATTTTGCTGCCCAAGCAGCGCAGCGGCTACCTTGATGTGGTGTGCCCAATGTGACAGCCCGACCAGTAAAACAATGGGGTGCAATATGGGCATATTGGCGAATGATTAAGCCTCCCATGCTATGCCCAACAAAGTCGGTGTGGGCACCACTCGGTATTTTGCTGGTTAAGCGAGCTAGGCGATCCATGTGGCAATCCATGGATTCGCGGGTGGTTTGGTATTGCAATAAGTGGACATGATAGCCATGACTTTGGTAAAAAGCATTCAAATGACGCATAAACCAAGGTGAGTGAAATAAACCATGAATTAAAACCAAATGTTTTTGCATTGTTTCTCCTTTGGTAATGATGAATGTGCCTTGGTAGATAATCGGTGATGATTTTTGGTTGGATGCTTTGGTATATCTTCTATGGGTCAAGTCATCATTTGATGATGTGAATAGTCCCATGATAGCTGATTACGATGAATATACCAGTTTATCAGCTAATGCTCATATTATCTTTGGTGTTTGGATACAATGAGATGAACTTAGTCCATGGTATTTGAATGAATTTGGCTAGCATGATTTTTTTGTTGGCTAGGTGAATAGATTACTTGTCCAGATTGATTGGTAAAGGTATCAAATACACATTGAAAAACTTGGCACAGATTCTCACTATTGAGGACATCTGGAACAAAACCTTGGTGTGCAATGCTTTGATTTTGCATCATGAGCATTTTATCTGCATACACAGCACCCATGGTAAAGTCATGACTGAGTAAAACAATGCCCCAGTGATAGCGGTGTTGCAAGGTTTTAAGAGCAAGCAGCATTTGTTGTTGACGATGAATATCCAAAGCCGATCCTGCTTCATCCAATAATAAATACTGTGGGTGTTGGTCACTTTGGTGTGCCAATAATTGCAAAATGGTTTTGCCTAACATTAGGCGTTGTGCTTGGCCACCAGACAGTTTCTGGCATTCAATACCCAATAATGGTGATAAATCCAATAAATCAACCACTTCATCGATATGGTTTTGGGCTTGGGTAGGCGAGAAATTCACCAGTAGTTCATGAGCTGTAAAATGAGCAGGTAAATGAATACTTTGTGGCAAGACAGCCCGAATCTTTGCCAATTGCTTGGCATTTGGGTAAGGGGCATTTTGGTATCGTATGTGACCAGAAACAGGGAGGATACTGCCAGCAAGGGTTTCTAATAGTGATGATTTTCCTGCGCCATTGGGGCCAATAATGCACCAAAATTCATTGGGTAAGATGGTTAATGAGATGTTGTTAAGCCGATTGGGGATAGACACTTCATGCAAGTTAATCATGTGTGAGGTCGCTCTTGGTACAATAACCACAAGAAAAAAGGAACGCCCAATAAACTGGTCACAACGCCAATAGGCAATTCAATCGGGTACAGTGCGTGTTGGGCAATACTGTCTGCCAATAGGGTTAAAGTGGCACCAATGAGTGGTGCACCCAATAGCAAAATACGGTTATTGCCACCGAATATTAAGCGGGCGATATGAGGTGCCATAAGGGCAATAAAGGCAATGCTACCTGTTTGTGCGACTGTTAGGGCGCAGATGCTGGCTGTACTAATGAGTAACAACAAAAACAAACGCTTGACATTAAATCCTGCATAAAAGGCATTTTTTTCACCCAATAGCAATTGATTGAGAAAATGACCACATGGCCATAAAACACAGAAAACAATGGCCAGTAAAACACACAAAAATAAGGCTTGGCTCATGGCCAAATGACCTAGATTGCCCATCAGCCAAAAAGTGGTGGTGCGCAAATTATCATTATTGCTTTGGGTTAGCAATAAATTCAATAAACTGCCACACAAAGCATTGATTGCTACACCGGCTAAAATTAATTGGCTGCTGGATTTTTGCCTAGCAAATAAGGTCACAATGCCTAGGGCAAGTAAAGCCAAAAACACGGCTAATGCTTGCACACCCACTAAAGACAAACCGCAAAAGAAGCCTAGACTTGCCCCCAGTGCTGCACCGCCTGAAATGCCCATTAGACTTGGTTCTGCCAGTGGATTGCGAAAAAGGCTTTGCATGGTTAAACCACACAAAGCCATGATGGCACC
>JASLDB010000176.1 GCA_030151665.1 Neisseriaceae bacterium | reverse complement strand
TGCCACTACTGCCCAATACAATAGACTGTAAGCTACTTCCCCAGCTTTGTAGTGCACTTAACCACATTTCACTGCGTCCAGAGCTGGTTTCACCACTATTTCGAGCAAAACCGTGACCAGCCGGAACCAAAAAATAAAACACCGATGCCAGTAATATGCTCAATACAATGTAAAAATAAGACAGCTTGAGTTTTTTGTAATTGACAGCCAATGCAATAACAAAAGCCACACTGCAACTTAATAATGCCGCCCGAGCGCCATCTAAAAACAATGCCAATAAATATAAAGAGGCCACCAAGCTTAGTAAGGTTTTCATGGCTTTGCTAAACTTGCCTTCTATTATGATGTACCACAACATAAACAAAGCAGGGAGCAAAGTATCGTCAAAATAGCGGATGTTAATAAATTGACTGTGCCAAACCCACATGACTTCATCTTGTTGAATAATGGTCAAAATGTTGAATGGTAGCCACATGAGGGTAAGCATGGGGGACAAGGCGAGTATGATTAAGATGATGAAGGGACGTTGGCAAATTCGCAAAGCATGACCTAGGATGAGTATGCTTAAAAACAACGAAAAGTACAAAGCCAAATCCGTGAAAGCCCGATCTGGATTGGGACTTAAGTAACTGCTGATGCTAGCCAATAAAAAAATCAACACCAAACCAATGGTGATTTTTTTGGGTAGTGTGGGGGTGGGAATAAAAAATCCCAAAATGGCAGTGAGTAATAACAAGACCATCTGCTGCATGCGCCAGCTGTTGTAGTCAGCACTAAAAATAGCACTACCAAATCCGGAATACACCCATAGAACATAAAGGGCATATAGGCTTAGCAAGGCCAAACTGGTTTTGCGTTGTCTTGATGACAATGCGAGGTTGTTGGGTTGAATAGTCGTCATGTTTAAATAAATGTCATATGGAATCAGGAAAAACAGTATACCAACATTGTTGTACCGTTTTGTAATACACACTCAATTGCGCCATATTGTCTTCTATCGCAGTTTCATTGACCAAGGCTAGGTGTTGAATGGTGCGGTAAAATCGGTAGGCTTTTTGTATGTCAATGACTTGTTTTTCATCGAATAAATGGTTTTTGGCTGCCATGGCGATTAAGGCAATGTTGCCATAATTCTTGGTAAGTTCTGGGTAATCTTTGGCATAGGCCAAAATCAAGAATTGCACCATGAATTCAATGTCTACAACGCCGCCACGGGCATATTTGACGCTGCTATCAATGGCAGGGTGGGTTTGTATCATTTTGTGGCGCATTGTTACTATATCTACTTTTAAGCGTAAAATGTCACGAGACTGACACAAAATGTCACATCGGATGTTTTCAAATGACTGCCCAATTTTGTCACATCCTGCCACAAATCGTGCTCGGCTAAGGGCTTGGTGTTCCCACGTCCATGCTTTTTCATGTTGATAGCGAGAAAATGCAGACAATTCTGTGCAAGCAAAGCCAGCATCACCATCTGGGCGCAAGCGTAAATCAATTTGGTAAAGGTGCCCTGCGGCGGTGGTGGTGGACAGCCAACTGGTGAGGCGCTGTGATAAACGTGCGTAGTTATCAATGGCATCCGGATGATCATCTTGGTATAAATAGACCAAATCCAAATCTGATGCATAGCCCAACTCCTTACCCCCCAAACGACCATAACCAATCACCGCAAATTGTGGTGTTGGGCAATGGGCTTTTTTGACTGTTTGCCAAGCGTGAGTAATGGCAACAGCAATGACACAATCGGCCAATGCTGATAATTCATCGGATAAGGCTTCTACAGTCCACAAGCCATGAATGTCTTGCACAGCCAATTGAAATAAATGGGCATGTTGAAAATGGCGCAAGGCATCCATTTTCCCCTCAACGTCATTGGCAAAGGTATCAAGCTGTTCATTGATTTGTTGTTTTAGGCTGGCCCAGTCATGGCGGGTTTCCAATAAACTGCTGCTCAGTAATTCATCAATCAAAATGGGGTGGCGATTCAAGTAATCTGCCATCCATTGGCTAGATGCCAAAATACGGATTAATTGTGCCAGTGCTTGGGGCTTTTCAGTGAGTAGTGCCAAATAGGCAGTGCGGCGACTAATGGTGTCTAAAAAATCAAGGCTACGGCGTAAAGCATCGTTGCGATTTTTTTCGGCTTGGCACAAATCAAAAATCAATGGCAACAGTTGGTCAAAGCGTTTTTGGGCATTTTCGCTTAATGATTGGTATTTTTGTGAGCTGTGCATGGTGTGTAGGCGTTGTAACAACTCAGCATTGAAACCGCAGGATTGAAAATAATCCAATTGTTCGGTTGCGCTACCTCTGTTTTGCCAAATGGTCAATAAAGGGTGGGTCACGTCTGTTTCGGGTTCTGCTTGCTCTGGGATGGCCAATACATTGTTAAAAATACCATTGACCCAAGTGCGATATTGCGTCAGTTGTTGATAAAACAAATCATAATTCGCAAAGCCCATGCTTGTTGCCAACGACTGCTGTTCAGGTTCTGTGAGTGGTAAGACTTGGGTTTGTTTGTCATCCCAATATTGCAATCGGTGTTCAACATCACGTAAAAAACGATAGGCACGCAATAGTTGGCTGCTCATGGTTTCGCTGATAATATCCATTTGCCCCAATAGTTTTAACGTGCCTTGGGTGTCTTTTCTTTGCAATACTGGTAATTGGCCACCACGAATCAATTGAAAAATTTGGGTGATGAATTCGACTTCACGGATGCCACCGGAACCTAATTTGATATTGTCATGGCGATCTTTTTTAATGACTTCTTGTCGAATTTGTTGGTGCAAATCACGCAGGCCTTCATAGGTGGCAAAATCCAAATACTTGCGGTAGACAAAAGGGCGCACCAGGCTGGCAATACCATTTTTTTCTGGTGTGATCACTCGGGCTTTGAGCCAAGCATAACGTTCCCATTCTCGTCCTTGGGTAATTAAATATTGTTCTAAGGCGGTTTCGCTGATGGCTAATGCACCTGAATCACCATTGGGTCGCAAGCGCATGTCGACACGAAAAACTTGTCCATCTGCGGTGACATCATCAATTAATTGAATCAGTTTTTTACCAATTTTGATAAAAAATTCTTGGTTGTCAATTTCGCGTTTGCCATTGGTAAAGCCAGATTCAGCAAAGGTAAAAATCAAATCAATGTCAGACGAAACATTTAATTCATGTCCTCCCATCTTGCCCATGGCAATCACCGTTAGATGTAGTGGCTCTTGGCTATAAGCACCAATAGGATCGCCGTGGCGGAGGCGGTATAGATTGTGGGCAAAAGGCAGGGCTTGGTTAATGGCAAATTCTGCTAATAAGGTAATGGTTTGGGTGACTTCCATCAGTGACGATGCGCGACAGATATCACGGCAGATAATATGACTCATGACATGGCGCCTTAATAAGCGCAAAGCTTGTTTAAGGCCATGTTCATCACTGTTTTCTAAAAACTGTTGCCAAGGGGCGTAGTCTTGGAAGTCTGTCATGCTTAACGGTTTATCCAAGTGCTTCGTCAGCCAATCCAGTTGCAACTGGTTTTGGTTTAAATAGCGATCTAAAAACAAGGAATGGGGTCGAGCGTCTTGTAAGTAAGTGTGCATGGCAGATGAAAAGCTATTCAGCAGAAGAAAACATCAGCATAATAAGCTTGAGCCAGAAATACAAGTTTTACGCCAGTTAAAGAGGAAAAAGAGTCATGAAAACGCTAAAAGTTGCCAGTATTCAAATGGTGTCAGGGATGGATGTTGATGCCAATATCCAAAAGATGCGTCACTGGGTTAAAGAAGCTGCCTTGTCAGGAGCAAAATGGGTGGTCTTGCCTGAATATTGGCCAATCATGGGTCAGCATGAGTTGGATAAAGTGGCGTATGCAGAAACGCTATACGATGGGCAACTTCAAACCGCTTTGAGCCAAATTGCCAAAGAATGTCAAATCACTTTGTTTGCAGGCAGTTTGCCATTAAAAGCATCGGTGGCGAACAAGGTGCGCAATAGCTTATTGGTATTTGATGAAGCGGGGAATTGTATCAGTCACTATGACAAAATGCATTTATTTGGTTTTACAGGTTTGGGTGAACATTACCGTGAATCAGATAGTATTGAGGCAGGTGATATTGTGCCCAAACTGCATGTGCAAGGGCATGGTGTGGCACAAGGTATTTGTTATGATTTGCGTTTTCCTGAATTTTTTCGCGCACAAGCACCGTTTGATGTGTTAATTTTACCTGCTGCATTCACTTACAATACAGGCAAGGCACACTGGCAAATGCTATTACAAGCTCGTGCTGTGGAGAATCAATGTTATGTTATCGCATCTGGGCAAGGCGGCACCCATGAAAATGGTCGCCGCACATTCGGCCATTCTATGATTATTAATCCTTGGGGAGAAATTATTGATTGCTTACCAGAAGGTGAAGGCGTGGTTTATGCTGATATTTCCTGGTCATTCTTAAATAGCGTAAGAAGTAAATTACCCGCTTTGCAACACCAATTACTGGATGTTCCAGTGGTAGGAAGAATATTAAGCATGGGCAACAATGGATTAATACGTTAGCGACTTATGTATTTCCATTTATTGGGGGAATGAATTTACATGATATTGAGCCTTCAGATATAGCAGATGTTTTAAGGCCAATATGGTTAAGTAAGCCAGAAACTGCTAGTCGTGTTAAGCAACGTATTCATGCCGTAATGTCTTGGGCATGGGCACATAAGTATTGCCATTCCAATCCAGTTGAGGTTGTTACTATGCTGCTACCAACTCAACCAAGTAAAACAATTCGTACCGAACATCAGCCAGCAATGGACTGGCGCCAAATACCAGAATTTATTACTTTATGTCTTGAGTTCAACTATGAAGTGCGACAGTTTTTAAAC
>JASLDB010000064.1 GCA_030151665.1 Neisseriaceae bacterium | reverse complement strand
CTTGTGCATTGTATTAAAAATAAAAAACAGGCTAAAACAGCCTGTTTTCAACAAAGAAACCTTTATTGATTAGCTTGTACCGCTAATATTTGACCATTATTGGCATCAACTTTCACATCATGCTTTTGTGTACCAGTAATGGTTTCGACTTTGTAATAAATTTGACCATCTTTGTTTTTCAAATCAGCTTCTTGGGCTTTTCCTTTGGTTTTGGCTTCAGCAGCACTGATGGCTTGTTGCAATGAAATGGCCACTTGTGGTTTGGCTTTGTCCTTGTCTTTACCCGCTTCCACTTTGGTGTTGAGGATTGTACCTGTTACAGCATCGACTTGGATTTCATGTTTTTGGCTACCTGATACAACTTCAACTTCATAATAACTTTTGCCATTTTTATATTTAAAATCCACTTCACTGGCTTGTCCAGTCACTTTTCTTGTGGCCACACCAATGGCTTGTGTCGCTGTTACACGGCTATTTTGAAAAGCTTCAACTTTGCCTGATGTGCCACTTTTAGCAGCATAAGCACCAATGCTGGCAGTGGCGATGGTTGCTGCCAAAACAACAATAGTGGTTTTCTTGCGAATATCCATGGTTAAAATCCTATTCTATAATGATTAATTGAGCATATTGTTGCCCGATATAGACCATTATAGCCATAGACTTTTAGCATAAAATTAGCCAACCGAATGATGTCTATTTATTTTTCTTTAAATAAACGACTACTTGCAGTCCCTGCTCAAACGTCACACTATCTTGCAAAGATACATACCCTTGGTAGTGCTCAGCAATGGTTTTGGCTATGGGTAAACCCAAACCAGTCCCCGATTGCTCATGCCCCAATACCCGATAAAATGGGTCTAGCACCCGTTCTCGTTCCGCTTCAGGAATACCACGGCCATTGTCTTCTACCGTAATCATCACCCATTTATTATCTTCTGCAACCGACAAATCAATTTGACCACCAATGTCCGTATAGCGTATTGCATTATCCGTTAAAGTTTTAACCAGTGTGTAGATCTCCAATTCATTGGCCAAGAGCTGAACCGAATGATTTGAAACCACCCCTAAATCTTGTTCTTTTTGTTCTGCAATTGGTAATAAATCAACAATCACCCTAGAGAAAATAGCCTGAATCGCTACGTAACTTTCACGGTTGTGGCTGTCTCTTGCCTGAGCCCTAGCCAAAGACAATAATTGCTCAAGCAAATGGCGACTGCGGTAAATACTTTGGCTTAAATCATCCATAGACTGCTTGGCTGCATCGGGAAGATTTTGTTTACTCAAGCGCTCAGCTTGGATGGATAATGCAGTCATGGGGCTACGCAATTCATGGGCGGCATCGGCAATAAATCTTTGTTGCTGCTCCATTGTGGTTGCCGTTTTACCCAATAAACGGTTAATTGCCGCCACAAACCCAATAATCTCTTGTGGCACATTGTTCATGGGCAAAGCTGCCAAATCCGTAGCTTCACGCTGTTCTAAGTCTTTTGATAGTTTTCGCATGGGTCGTAAAGCATGACCCATTAACAATAGCGTTAATAAGGTTGTTAATGGAATCATAATCAACAAAGGAATGGCACTACTCCATGCTGATCGCGTGGCCAGTAATTTGCGATATTCATTTTCTTGCGTCACCACAATCCGACCTTCTGGCGTGTCTTTGATAAAAATACGGTAGTTATCACCATCGTACTGATAATCATGTAAACCACTGCCTAACTTTTGGGGAATAGGCAGATCATTTTGATTGGGATAAAGGGCATGTTGAACAAAGATTCGTGCTTCATTGTCACTATCAGGGAGATTGTGTGGTTTTTCATGATTAGATAGATAGGCTGCAATCTGCTCTAGCATATCATCTTGCAAAACATGGGTTTCTTTATAAGTATCCACAAAAGACACAGCGGCGGTAATCGCCGACGTTAAAATAGAAACAACAGCAAAAGCCAAACTCAGTTTGGCTTGGATTGATTTTTGAAAGGGTAATTTCATGTAATATCGTTGGGTACCATCCACCCCACGCCTCGAATATTTTTAATGTGCTCTTTGCCCACTTTTTTACGCAGTGCATGAATCAAAAAATCAATGGCATTGCTTTCCACTTCTTCCCCCCAGCCATACACCTTATCTTCTAAATCGCTGCGAGAATGGATTGTTCCTGGTCTGGCAATCAATGCTTGTAACACGGCAAATTCACGGTTACTCAAAATAATACTCTCATCTTGACCTTGCAATTGCACTTGATACGTTTGTGGGTCTAAAGTCATGGTGCCATTACTGGGTTTTAGTGAGGCTTGGGCATGATGTCTGCGTAAAACAGCTCGAATTCGAGCCAATAATTCTGACATATCAAATGGTTTCACAATATAATCATCTGCCCCACCATCTAAACCACTTAGCCGACTGTCTATATCATCGCGGGCAGTGACAATTAAAACAGGTGTGCTGTTTTGCATGGCCCGCATTTTCGCTAAAATGGTTAAACCATCTTGACCTGGCAAACCCAAATCCAGCAAAACCAAATCATACTCTTGTGCACTTAAAGCCGTTAAAGCCGTTGGGCCATTACTCACCCAATCCACGGCATAACATGCATCTTTCAAACTACCCTCGATGGCGCTGGCAATCATGTAATCATCTTCTAGCAATAAAATTCGCATGTTTTTCTCTTTTATTCTGAGTAATCTTTGAGCTGCTTTAACACACAAATAACCATGTTTGGCTTGACACAATTTTGAATGAAAAGATTTAGCTCAGTATTAGCCAAAGAAACAAGACCAGTGTTGAAAGAGTTTTTCAAACAAAATAACCCAGGTAGCCATTAGCAAGCCAATCACCATGACAAGTATTATCATTTGGCATTTTGTAACGGTATTATTTTCAATAAGCAATAAACCAGCACACATTAAAAAACCCACAGCATTCATGACAACCAACAACATTTTACTCATATTATTTATTTCTTTGTCTAGGTGTTATTCCCAAATACAGTGATTTTCAGCATTGAAGGCACCTTATCACAAGGTGCTAAATATTAATATATCTAATTTAATCGCAATTAATGACTATAAATATCCAAATTACAAATATTCATTTCACCAAAACACCCATACTGATTAAATCCATTTTATTTCTCATGTAAAACACCCACTCTACTCCATACTAATGACAAATACGCTCTTTCAAACATCAAAAAACCCTTAAAACCCTAATTTCCAGCTAATTATTCATTAACAAATCAAACAAATACACATTTTAAGGTAGCCAATATCACCTACTAAAATAATGAGATATACATAAACTCACAAATGGTATCATTATCTTTGCAAAGGCATGACATGCGACTGGTTTTTTTTCAAAATTCACTTTGCTATATTGCAGATGTGAATTGTTCACACCAACTTTTTTAGAAAGAAGATCACCATGAAAATTGTTAAAACACTATTAGTCGCTTCTACTGCTTTGGGCTTGGCTCTACCTGTAATGGCACAAACAGCATCCCCTGCTCAAGCCAACAAAGCACAAACCACCCAAGTAAAACCTGCAAAACATCAAAATGCAAAACCAGCTAAGCACAATCAAGCCAAAGTTGTTAAACACAACAATGCCAAACCTGCAAAGCATCAAAAAAACAATCACGCTCAAAAAGCAAAAACACCTAAAGCCAAATAATTGACTTTAACAATACTCGCTGTGTCTTAT
>JASLDB010000169.1 GCA_030151665.1 Neisseriaceae bacterium | reverse complement strand
GAAAAAATCATGCAAGACCACATTTACTCAGGTCGTTAAAAGAAAGCCGCTTTTGAATAAGCGGCTTCTTAGATTGAATAATAACCATCCATAAACAAATATAGCAGCGATGCCAAATAAAGTATGACACTACTGCTGCTCAGCCTTAGATAGCATTTCCTGCTTGACGATCCATACACTAGATTTGATAATAACTCTCGCTTGATTCGGCCCAGCTTTGGGTTGTGTCACATCAGCGGCATATTCATAAATTTCATGTGCGGCTTGGGCGATGTTTGGGTCACCTTCGTTATTACCACTGTCTGATGTGGCAACACCTTTGCTGGCTGATGGATAAGGTTCGGTATTGGTTCTATGACGACTGATGTCCATATTAGAGCGAGCATAATCGTAATCAGCACTGGCAAAAGCACCCTATACCATCTTAGCGGTTACATTAAATTTGTGTATGTATTCTTCTATGGTCTTGTGATTGGGTGGGTAATACGAAACTTTTTGACAAGCTTCATCCACTTGCAATTCATGGTCAACAACGCTGTCGCTTAGAATCAGTTTGTGTCCTGCCTCAGTGTGAATAAAGAAGTAGTTAATGCCATACTCTGAACACAATCGGTTAAAGAAATCATAGTCCGACTCGCCATATTGGGTTTGGTAATCTCATTAAATAGTTGTATAAGCCATTATTTTAATAGCCGACCTTGCCAAGCTGAAAAAATGATTGGAAAACCTTGGTTGATTGAATCAAAATTATCCCAGTAGACGTCTTACAGAGTCTTGAAAGTAATATTGATTATTAAGGTTTTGACTCACCACCATCTTGCTCTAGATTAAAGTTTCTAGGCAGATTTAGCCTCTGACAAGATGGTACAATACAATAAAGCCTTAATACCCTATTCCAATATTACCCAAATAATTCATATCAGTTACATACATTTTTTCAGCAACTTGTTTTTTCCAAAACAATGCTTTTTCTTTATCTAAATACTGACTATTTTGGCTATAAATTGTAATCAATTCATTAATTGCATTTTTTTGCTCCAACTTCGCTGCTTTAGTTAAATACGCTAAACCCAATGCTTCATCTTTTCGAACGTATTCATCTCCATAAAATAGTTTCATTCCATAAAAGCTCAATCCATCTGCATCACCCAATTGCACTGCTCGTTGTACCCAATCAAGTCCTTTTTTGATATCCTTTTTGACACCTATTCCCTCAAAATAAAACCTAGCTAACAACATGACACCTTGTGCATTATTTCTTTGAGCTGCTTGATTGGCATAATCAAAAGCTTTTGCATTGTTTTTGGGTACAATGACCCCCAAAGAGTATTCATGCCCCAAGAAAGCCAATGCTTCTATATCACCTTTTTCAATGGTTTTATTTAAAAAAAACAAAGCTTTTTCATAATCAACCTCAATACCAGCTAGCCCATATCGATAAACAGTGTAAAGTAAACCTAAAGCATCTATATTGCCATGTGATGAAGCCATATTTAACCAATACAGTGCCTCTTTACCATCTGGCTTAACTTTCATATTGACTGAGCCAAGGGCATAACCTGCTCCTATTGCACCCATATAGTGATCATCATTGTATTCAATCGCGTATTGCTTCATTAACGCCACAGCTTCAGACTCTCTTCCTTGGGAAGTTAATTCTGTTGCTTTTGCGCTCATGTTTTTTTCAGCCAGTTCTTTATCAATATTTGATTTTGAAAATACAGCTGAACTCGCCGTAACAGATTCAGGCTTACAAGCACTTAGCATGGTTAAGCCAATTGAAAATATGCAAAATAGGCTTATTCGTAAATTTATTTTCATTTGTATCACTTTGATTGATTCCTTCCCTGGCGGGCATGCGCAAACCCAAAGAGCGCAAAAAGCCTGTTGGGTCGGAATCGGGGGTTTTAAGGATTAAGGTGTATTCGAATAAGTCATTGAACGTTTCTGATCCAGAGAGCTTAACGGGGCTAAAAAGGCCATCGGGAAAAGCTGGGGATTGGATGGATAGCGAGCGTGACATGACGTAACCTATTCATAATGATAAATGACTGAATTAAAGTCGTTAATTAATAGATATATAAAAACCCAAAAATACTTGAATTTCTATCTGATAATTTGCCTGCACAACAAAATAACAAGGCAATTAAAAAATATCAATATCATTTTATTTAACTCATAGTACTGATAATTTTAAAGAATTTGAAACAAAAAAAGCCGCCTTGTGGGCGGCTTTTAAATCCAATCGCGATAACGACCAAATTAAAAATTTAAATAAACTGATTTACACCATGCCTTGGGCACGAATGCGTTGACCAGCAGTTTCTAGCTTATTCAATGCTGATAAATACGCTTTTGCACTGGCAACGATGACATCTGTATCAGCACCTTGTCCGTTGACAATGTGACCATCTTTACTCAAGCGAACTGTTACTTCGCCTTGACTTTCAGTGCCTGCGGTAATGGCATTGACAGAGTACAATTGCAATTCGGATTGGCTATTGGCAATGGCTTCAATTGCTTTGAATACAGCATCTACAGGACCTGAACCACTTTGTAATGAACGCTGTTCATTATTGTGTTCCTCAAAAACAATTTCTGCCGTTGGCTGTTCACCCGTTTCAGTTTGAATGCGAAGTGATACATAACGGTAGCGCTCATTGCCCATGCCCAAATTATCTTCTGAAACCAAAGCATGCAAATCTTCATCAAAAATTTCGCGCTTTTTATCAGCCAATTCTTTGAATCGAGCAAATGCGGCATTCAAAGCCTGTTCGCTCTCTAATACAATACCCAACTCTTGCAATTTTGTTTTAAAAGCATTGCGGCCTGATAATTTACCCAATGTGAGGCGGTTATTGCTCCAGCCAACCGATTCTGCAGACATAATTTCATACGTTTCACGGCATTTTAAAACACCATCTTGGTGAATACCTGATTCATGTGCAAAAGCATTGGCACCAACAATCGCTTTATTGGGTTGTACAGGATAACCCGTCACAGTCGATACCATTTTTGATGTAGGGACGATTTGTGTGGTATCAATGCCCATGTCCAAGCCAAATAAATCATGGCGTGTTTTCAATGCCATCACAATTTCTTCAAGACTGGCATTACCTGCTCGCTCACCCAAACCATTAATGGTACATTCAACTTGTCTTGCACCACCTTGGATCGCTGCCAATGAGTTAGCAACTGCCATGCCCAAATCATTGTGACAATGACTAGACCAAATCACACTGTCACCACCTTTGGTCATGCTAATCAACTCACGGAAAAATTGCTCGGTTTTATACGGAATTGAGTAACCAACAGTATCTGGAATATTAATGGTTGTAGCTCCTGCTGCAATGACCTCTCCACAAATCTCTGCCAAGAAATTAATATCAGAACGCAAAGCATCTTCACATGAAAATTCCACGTCATCTGTGTATTCTTTGGCAATTTTAATCGCGTGAATTGCCGCTTCGATCACTTCTTTGGGCTTCATTTTCAGTTTGTGCTCCATGTGCAACGGACTCGTTGCGATAAACACATGGATACGTTTTTTTGCAGCACCACTCACCGCTTCACCTGCAGCTCGAACATCTTTTTCATTGGCACGTGCCAAAGAACAAATTGTCGAATGCTTAATCACTTCTGCAATACTGGCAATGGCATCAAAATCTCCTGGACTTGCTGCTGCAAAACCAGCTTCAATCACGTCTACACCCAATTTTTCTAACTGACGGGCAATACGCAATTTTTCGTCTTTGGTCATGGCCGCCCCTGGGGACTGTTCACCATCTCGTAGCGTGGTATCAAATATGATGACTCGCTTATTTTCCGTCATTTGTCGCTCCAATGGTTCCATACTTCGGTTTTTCAAAAAGGTGTTCAAATCAATTGGGCGACCTTGTATTTCAGCCAAAGTGGTCATTTGCTCTAGTTTTGCCAAAGGCATAGAACCACGTGCACGCCATTTATAAATAGCAGCAGTACTAATGCTGTCTGTCGGAAAATGCTCTTTTAAAGCAGAAGACAATGCATTAACACCACCAAAATAGTCGATGAGACGCTCAATATCGATTTGCATAAATAAGACCTTTTGTCCAAAATATATATATTTATTGTTCTTAAGTAACTTGATAGCTATCTTAACCGACAAATTAGACAAATAGCAAGGTTCATTTAAGCAAATACTCATAAAATCATTAAAAAAATGAATTTTTATGGTTTGATTAGACATATTGTATACAAACAAAGCACAACATAAGACACAAAAATCAGTTACAATGCAATAAATTCAAACACTTCAAGAAATAATATGCCAGCATTGATCACTTGGACAGAAAAACAACAAGCTCATCAAGCATTGTGGCTTACCCACAATCAACACAAACCACCACAATCCATCACCGTGATTGATGAAAATATCAATGCCGATGCTGCACTAAAATTGGCTTATGCGAATACAGCCATGTTATGGCGTGGCGACTTTCACCAAGCAAAACAACTATTAGCGGCCATAAAGCGCAGATTACAAAATAAAAAAAGCAAAAATCCGGAACAATCTTTGGCAGCACGATTTCATCAACATCGTATGCAACAGGGGCAAAATAGCCGCATTCTTTCCTCGCTATTGATTGAAATTTCGCCAGATTGGCAATTGAACTTACCCAGAGCACCACAAATTAAAGCAGCACTACAGTCTGCCCAATTAGACAACCAAGGGCAAAATTGTGTCATGCCTTTGCATAATTTACTGGGCTATATTGGTGCCCATGAGTGGTACCAAAAAGGGGTTGTCATTTCGGTTCTAGATGAACAACGTATTCATGTCCCTTTTGGTGTTTTTTCACCCTTGCGTGGTGAGTATTTGGATTTGGTTAATCAAGCTCCCCTACCGAATCCATGCCAAACTGCTTTTGACATTGGTACGGGCAGTGGTGTTTTGGCTGCTGTATTAGCCAAACGAGGCATTGCCAATATCATTGGCACCGATACCAATCCATTGGCCATTGATACTGCCCATGCTAACGCACAACGCTTGGGGTTTGCTCAACAAATTCGCATTATCCAACAAAACCTCTTGCCTGAAGGCATGGCAGATTTAATTGTGTGCAACCCACCTTGGCTACCAGCAAAACCCAGTAGTGCTATTGAGTCAGCATTGTATGATCCGGACAGCCAAATGCTATTGGCAGTACTAGAGCAGGCTGGCCAACACCTTAACCCAAATGGTCAATTATGGATTGTGATGTCAGATTTGGCTGAACATTTACACTTGCGTGATACCCATTTTTTAAATCAGGTATTTACAAAACATGGTTGGCAAGTACATGCCACCCACCAAACCAAACCCACTCATCCAAAATCAAATGATGCCAGCGATCCATTGGCCATGGCCAGAAACCGAGAAGCCACATCGCTGTATGTTCTAACCCCATTAACCCTAAAACAAAGTTAGCACCATGCAAATTTGGATTGATGCAGATGCCTGCCCAGTTGCGATTAAAGAGATTTTATTTCGGGCAGCCGAACGAGAGAATGTGATGGTAACACTGGTTGCCAATCGACTAATGCACACGCCACCCAGTGTTTTTATCAAATGCTTGGTGGTTGCACATGGATTTGATGAAGCAGACAATGAAATTGTGCGGCAGATTCATCAAAATGATTTGGTGGTTACTGCCGATATTCCACTAGCGGCCGATGCCTTAGCCAAAGGTGCAGTGGTGATTAGCTCTCGTGGTGAGCCCTTTACCTTAGAAACCATACAAGAACGTTTAACCATGCGAGATTTGATGGATACATTGCGTGGTAGTGGTATCCAAACAGGCGGTCCTGCACCATTCAGTGCCAAGGACAAACAATATTTTGGACAAAGTTTGGACAAGTGGCTACACAAGCGCCGCACCATCCAATCGGTTTAAAGACAAAAAAAAAAACAGCAAATCATCTGATTTGCTGTTTTAAATTATTTTTTCTTTTTTGGGGGTTCTTGCAAATAATGCACCAAAGCATCACTGGCGGCCATAATATGCTCATAAATAAATTGCCCCGCATCAACAAATCGGCCTTCTTGGCACATCTTTAAAATTTGCTCATGCTCTTCTTGCTCCAAGTGCTGAGCACTTGTCATGAAGTTTTGCATGTGAGTATACCGCTCTGTTTGACCAAATAATTGACGAATCAATTGCACGGTTCGTGGCCGAATAGGCACATCATAAAACGACATGTGAAACAAAGCATTGTGGTGATTCCAACTTTGAATATCTTCATCTTGCGCAGCTTCAGATAGTTTTTGCAAATACATCGAACACTTATCCAAATGCTTTTCTGTTAAATGCGGACCTGCATCAACAATTAAATCTCGCTCTAAAATAGCGCGCATTTTCAATAATTCTTGAATATCACTTAAATCCAAACTGACTACACGAGCACCTTTGTGATTGTCAATTTTAATCAGACCTTCTGCATCCAATTGGCGCAATGCTTCTCGCAATGGGACACGGGAAATACCATACTCTTGTGATAGTGCTTCTTGTAACAATGGCGTTCCACCTGGCAATTCACCAGATAAAATACGCTCTCGTAGTGAATCAGCCGTTGCCTCTGACAAGGTTTGACGCTTAATTAAAGTCATAATTTTCACCATTCATGCGATATGGGCAGTTTATCTTTATCCGAAATTATTCTTATTATGTGGTAAAGACGAAAAAAAATCCAAGTTTATAACTTGGATATTTTATGGGGTGGCTGATGGGGCTCGAACCCACGACAACTGGAATCACAATCCAGGGCTCTACCAACT
>JASLDB010000155.1 GCA_030151665.1 Neisseriaceae bacterium | reverse complement strand
GGGCAACGGCTTAATAAAAATCCAAAACAACACCACTATCAAACCACAAGCCAGCTTTGCTGGCTTTTTTATACCTATCCCATCTCCCCTGAATTGATCCTTTGATGAAAAACAATGCCAAACCCTACCCATACAATAAACATGGCAAAAGGTAAAAACATTTGCTATGTCAATGAAACTCTGTTATTTATGCCTATTATTTACTCCCCGATAAAGGACGGTTGATGACTATTTGCCGTTTTGCAACCTTATTGACTGCAAGCGCTCTACTGTCAGCTTGTACCAGCCAATATGAATCCACTTATATTAGTCGAAATGATTTTTACAACACCCCCAGCAGAAACGACGCTGGTCAAGCTTTGGTTGATTGTTTAAATCAAGCAATTAGCCAAACACCTAATGCCAAAATTGAAGTGCAAAAAATCGCCAAACACATCAATAACACTTGTTCTAAAGAAAGAGAAATAGCATTTAATCGAATTTTACAAGAACAAATGACCCCAGGTGGCAAACCAATTAATCATCAGCAAGCTCAAGACATCGAGGCCATGCGCGCTCGCTTTGAAGATTTCACAACCAGTATGATCGCCAACAACATCATGGCTGATCGGAAAATTAAACTGTGACACCCATTTAACTCTTTTTAATCTTGGTGCCTGAAATCCCCACAAAACGTACTTTTTATTTGCCTTTTTTGACTGAACAGTCTAATCTAGCCAAGCCCTTTTATTGGGTAGAACATCAGAGCATCATCAAGAATAAGGAGAGAAAATGAGCACTTCGATGTCATTTTTAGATTTGGTCCCAATTGGCATTGACCAAAGCATTGCCACAGCCCTAGCACAAAGTGTCCAAATGGCACAAACGGCAGAAGCTGTTGGCTTTAAGCGATTTTGGATTGCAGAACACCATAACATGACGGGTATCGCCAGTGCTGCAACCTCGGTTGTATTGTGCCATCTGGGCAATCATACTCAAAAAATTCGCTTAGGTGCTGGTGGCATTATGCTACCCAATCACTCTCCATTAGCCATTGCAGAGCAATTTGGTACTTTGGAAACATTGTTCCCCAATCGCATTGACTTGGGTCTAGGACGCGCACCTGGTAGTGATCATTTGACTGCTGAAGCATTACATCGCAGCCATGAGGATTCTGAGCGTTTTCCCGATGACGTGATGCAATTACAATATTATTTACAATCCCAAGACACAGATGACACTGTGATTGCGGTTCCTGGACGGGGTTTGAATATTCCCTTGTGGATTTTGGGTTCTAGTCTTTATGGTGCACAACTTGCTGCATATTTAGGTTTACCTTATGCCTTTGCATCGCACTTTGCGCCACAAATGCTCAAACAAGCCATTGAGATTTATCGCCAACATTTTAGGCCATCAAGCACCTTAGACAAACCCCATGTTAGCATTGCCGCCAACTTGGTTTTAAGTGATACTGTCGAAGATGCCCAATACCACTTTAGTTCTAAATTACAAAGTTTTGTCTTGTCACGCCGCAATCAACGTGGACCCATCCCAAAACCTATAACCAATATGGATAGTTTTTGGAATCAACGTGAAAAGGCCATGGCGCTGGATTCATTGAGCTGTTCTTTTATTGGTACAGTTGAATCGGTTACCCCGACATTGACGCATTTTTTAAATGAATACCAACCTGATGAATTAATTGTAACTTGCGGCATCTACGAACAAGAGGTTAGAATAAAAACCTTACAACATGCTCGCCACTTACCTTTTATCACTTGGCCGTAATATTTATTTCTATAGTGATATGTTTTGAATCATTATAGAAAATCAACATCATACATCAATACCATTAGAAATGAATATCAATTCATTTTCAATACAACTTTGATTTAAAATGAAATATTTTTATTTATTTATTTTGAAAATCAGATAAAATGCACTTTATCTTGATGTGTGTGTTGTGCCAGCTTTGTATTCAAAGCTGGCTTTTTTTGTCACCCAATTTGCCAGATCCAAGGCATCAACTGTGGTCAAAAACACTTTTAAAAATGATTTTTCCAAGTTCGAAGCCCACTGAATACTGCCAATGCGTTGGCGCAAGAATAATTTTGTTTTGACACAGCAACGATGACTTCTTGTACGGCTAATCGCAAAAATGGGTTAATTTTTTTTTCATGTGCTAAGGTCACTGGCAATGTTATGCTGCGCTGTAAATTTTGACGCAATGCCAATGCAATTTCTTCATTTTCAGGCTCAACCGCTTGCGCAAACTGAAGGTTACTGACTGTGTATTCATGAGCTGGGTAAAATAAAGTATTATCAGGCAATGTCGCCAAACGCGATAAACTCTGATGTAAATCAGCCATTGTCCCATCAAAAACCCGACCACAGCCAGCACTGAATAAGGTATCACCACAAAAAACATGCAATTGCTCAGTGTCATTCAATAAATAAGCTTGGTGCGTAGCAGTGTGCCCAGGAACGTCCCACACACTTATATTCAAATCCAATGCTTTAAATTTGTCTTGTCCTTGGCTCACTTGATTGACCATGTTCAACGCCTGATGCCCACGAATAATCACCTCAGGAAAAGCTTGCATCAATGCCGCAACACCGCCAACATGATCGTGGTGATGGTGGGTTAGCCAAATTTCAGTCAAATGCAATTGCTGTTTTTGCAAATGTGCTAGCACTGGTGCAGCATCACCTGGGTCAACCACTACCACTTGATCTAAAGCTTGTATGCACCAAATATAATTGTCTTGAAATGCTCGAATGGGATAAATCAATGCCATATTATGTTCCTGTATTCACCAAAATGATCGTCGCTTGTTATTTTGCACAGACACCAGCTTGTACATTGACCATGGGCGTTTTTTCAATATTTTTCAACTGCCCTTGGCTATTATTCACCGCGGCAAGAAAAGAACGACCAGATGGTTTGCTAATTTGCACGCCCTTCTGTGTTTTTTCATCTACTATCGTATAGGTAACTTGATTATGAACCAGACACAATCGATTTGAATCTTTATCCCAATGTAAAATTGCGGGTGTCACTGTATCCAATACACCATGTATTTTACTCATGCGAAAACTCAAATTGACATCATTGGTTTGATACATCGTGCTCGCCACATCAATTTCACCACTGGGTAAAGCAAACACATAAACCGTTTTTCGGCCATTGTCTTCCACATCGAAAGACATTATGGGTTTAAAATTGTTTTGCTCCAAGGCAATGAATTTGGCTCGAGTTTGTCTTCTCTGTATTTTGCCATTGGGCTTAAATGTGGTTTGCACCCAATGCTCATAGGCACCGCTGTCATCAATGGAAATTTTTTCTTGCTTTTGCAAACTGAGTCGCTTTTTTTTGCCCACTAAAGCATAGGTTTCCAAAACATGTTCACAGCAACCTATTTTGCTCGCCATGCGAATGGTTTGTTGCTTAGCATCGGTTTGAAAAAAACCACAATAATTTTTTGATAACTGACTAAGCCCTTGATTTTTAGTAAATCCATTCCCTTCTTGTACAAAAACCGTATAAGATGGCGCATGGTAACATTCTTCTCGATTATCCATGATGGCAAAATCCTTGATGCCATCGAAATCAAAATCCTCATAGAGCAAAACACCTTGCCCTGCACCACCCAATGTCAAGATGACCTGCTCATCTTCATCGGGCAAGATGGTGGCCTGTTCAATAAGCATTTCATGATTGTCCTTGCGATACACCCGCAATATGGCTTCTGGGTTATTTTCAGGATGGTGGGTTACCGTCACATCAGCACGGTATTGAGCTGAAAAGTCAGTCACAGGGATGACTTTGGTTTGTGCCATGCTCAATGGACTTGCCAATAACGCCATGCACATTAACCATTGTTTCATGGTAAAAATCCTTTTATTCAGCCATAATCAAAATGGCTCGATAATCATTAACATTGGTTCTAGTTGGACCCGTGACCAGGTAAAGCACGTTTCAGCCAAATTGCTGATGGTGTAACTGCAACATCGAAAACTGATGATGCAACAGGTATGACGACAATTGAAATCTTGCCTGTTACAGCAC
>JASLDB010000152.1 GCA_030151665.1 Neisseriaceae bacterium | reverse complement strand
TAAGAATTTTAACTTCAAAATAAGAATCCTTTAAAATATCAAAATAAGTGGGGTGTTATCCAGGGGGGAAATTCTGCATATGGTATGCTTATACAAATGAAAACGTGGCAATTATAGGGTAGTTTGATTCAATAGGCGAATGACACTGAATTAATCTTTTCGATAAACCAATAATAGTGTGGCTTTTCTTATGATTTTTCGATCAAAAACACCACTATTAAGTGGTAACAATAGGCAAGAAAGTGATAAAGAATGAAATATTTTCATACAGGTATCATGGTTATTGGCTGTGGTATCTTGTTAAGTGCTTGTGGTGTGACCAAGCCAACATTATTGATTGAACCCAAAGACACACCAGCGAAGCTGCATGTCACCATTGTTGGGGAGTTAAATAATCGCACTAACCATTCGGTGACCACAACACCAAGCTTAAATGGCAGTCCTAATGCGGTATTGGGTAAGGCTTCAATGGCGGTTTATCCCGTACCAACACGTATTTTTGTGCATTGTTCAAGCTATCAGGTGGAGCAAATTTGGCAGCGTCCTGAACGAATCGAATACCGGCAAACTTATATCATTGATCACCCATTTGTGGCAGGGAAATATTACCAAGCCAAATGCAATCTGATTAATCCTGCGGCCGCTAAAGACAGATGGCGTTATGATGTCAGTATTCAAGAAAGTGATCAGCCGATTACTTTGCAAGTGATTTGGTAAAGAGAATGCTATTGGGTTAAGGTATTTGGGGTAAGGTGCAAAAAATCCAGTGTCAAAACACTGGATTTTAGCGGATTTAAAATGGTTTACACGCCATGATGGAGACGATAAGCCACCAACTCATCAATGCTGAGAATCGGTAAATCATGCTTCAGGGCAAAATCCCATACTTCTTGGCCTTTACTCATGCTGCCATCTGGATTGGTCAGTTCACACAACACACCAAAAGGTGGTAAACCAGCTAGGCGTGCTAAATCGACTGAACCTTCTGTGTGGCCGCGGCGACCCAATACCCCTTTTTCATTGGCAATCAATGGAAAGACATGTCCGGGACTGATAATATCGGCAGGGCCAGAATCAAGGCGCGCGGCACTTTGGATGGTGGTCAGGCGGTCTTGGGCCGATACGCCCGTGCTTACACCATGAGCCGCTTCAATGGTGGTGGTAAATGCAGTGCCATAAGGGCTTTGGTTATTGGCTACCATTGGGCTTAAGCCCAATTGTTCAACATGATTTTTGGGAAGGCACAAACAAACAATGCCGCTGCATTCCCGAATAAACATGGCCATGGTTTCGACAGTCATGGTACTGGCAGCAATGATTAAATCGGCTTCATTTTCGCGATCATAATCATCCAATAAAACAATGGGTTTTCCTTGGGTAATGGCATCCAGTGCTGCTTGGACTTTTTGATTCAAGGCATCTGGGGATAAATGAATGGCATGTGTTACAGGTGTGGCCACAGTAGGGGGTAACATAAAAAACGCTCCTCGAGGTTAACGAAAAACGTTTTCAGGGCAATAGACAATACGCAAGTCTCCCTCGTTCTGCCATAAAAAGGCATACAAGGGTTTCATCTTCTCTCATCCGGACTATACCGTCGGCTTTGGAATTACACCAAATCTGCTGACCTTGCTATTGACACAAGCGCTCGTGGGCTGTTCACATTATTGTGAATCACCACCGGTGGGGAATCGCACCCCGCCCTGAAGACGTATTGTTACCTTAAACCCAATTGAGAATGTTTGTCAATTGCCTTGATTTTCTGTTTGCGATTGTGCCTTAATGATGTGGGTATTCATTTTGGGGTGTGGTATGGGTGCATTATCGTGGGCAGATTGGTTAGGCTGTTTGTTGGGATTATCTAGCAGTGTGTGCCCGTTAGAAGTTTCGCAACAGGCTGTTAAAGCACCCAATCAAAAGCAATATGACAGAATCAGCACCAAACCCACTGAAGACATACTCAATAAAATGCGTGCATTGGCACATAATCGAGCAGATGTGAATCAATGTTTTCAGCAGAATTGATTGTTTCAATATTGCATGGTGTTTACAACACAAGGCTGGAAGGTTTGGGATGAAAACATGCAAGAAACGTATCAAATTTATGTAATGGACAGCGGCCCAGATTTTGAAAGCAATGGATTGTACCGTATTCTCCAAAATGGCAAGATTGGTTATGCTTTTGCTAAAACAGGTTTGGTACAAATAAAAGGGCAATATGATTGTGCTTGGCCTTTTGCAAAAGGTGTGGCTTATGTTGGTGTTCATTGCCAGCACAAAACCGATGGTGAGGGGCATGGCTATTGGGTTGGTGGTCAATGGCAAAAAATCAATCAGCAAGGTGAAATATTAGAACACAAGACAAAAATCCATTTGGTGAGTAAGCGATAGTTATTCACTGTATAGCCCATAGAAAATACCGATATTTCATGGCAAAGATAAGCATTTTATTGTTATATCGGTTAAAATGATTGCCTCGATATTAATCTTCTCCAATGGCGCTTTCATCATTGTGATGGCAGCCTACATTGGACCGAATTGTAAAGATAACCATTACCATGAAAACAGCTGAAATTCGCCAGAAGTTTTTGAAATTCTTCGAAAGCAAACAGCATCAAATTGTGGCTTCTAGCTCATTGGTGCCGCATAACGACCCAACATTGTTATTTACCAATGCAGGGATGAATCAATTTAAAGATGTCTTTTTGGGTTTTGATAAGCGCAATTATGTTCGCGCAACATCAAGTCAAAAATGTGTTCGTGCCGGTGGTAAGCACAACGACTTGGAAAATGTTGGCTACACAGCGCGTCACCACACCTTTTTTGAAATGTTGGGTAACTTCAGTTTTGGTGATTATTTCAAACGTGAAGCCTTGCATTTTGCTTGGGAATTTTTGACCAGCCCTGATTGGTTGAATTTGCCCAAAGAAAAATTAATGGCCACTGTGTATGCAGAAGATGATGAAGCATTTGATATTTGGCACAAAGAAATTGGTTTACCAGTGGATCGCATTGTTCGCATTGGCGATAACAAAGGTGCGCGTTATGCTTCTGATAACTTCTGGACAATGGGCGATACAGGACCTTGTGGACCTTGTTCTGAGGTT
>JASLDB010000140.1 GCA_030151665.1 Neisseriaceae bacterium | reverse complement strand
GCTTTGATGGTGGGGATGTGTGGTGCATCAACACCCATTGGGTATAAAAAATGGTATATTGTCTGCTTTCTTGACTGTTATTGATTGGGATTTTACATGAATGATATTCGCTCAGCTTTTGTTGTTTCTGATCGTACTGGCATTACCTCTGAAAGTATGGGTGAGGCCTTGTTGAATCAGTTCAACCATATTCAATTTCAGCGTAGCATTCACCCATTTATAGATACGCTAGAAAAAGCACATGAAATGGTGGAAATTATTAACGATGCTGCTGAAGTATCACAAACACGGCCCATCGTTTTTTCCAGTATTGTGAATGAAGATATTCGACAGATTATCAATACCAGTAAAGGCCTGCATTTGGATTTTTTTGATGCTTTTGTGGGGATTTTGGAAAAAGAACTGGACACCACAGCAAGTCATGTCACAGGCAATATTCATGGTATTCAAGATACAGATCGCTATGATGCACGGATGGAAGCGGTGAACTTTAGTTTGAACCACGATGATGGTATTACTGACAAGGATTTACGCAATGCCGATATTATTTTGGTTGGTGTCTCTCGCTCAGGCAAAACACCAACTTGCCTATATTTGGCTTTGCAATATGGTATTCGAGCAGCCAATTACCCATTGACTCCCGATGATTTATGCAGTACTGATTTGCCTCGTATGTTAAAACCATTTCGCAATAAATTATTTGGTTTAACCATTGATGTGGATCGTTTGCATCACATTCGAACAGAGCGTCGCCCTGATTCGAATTATGCCAGTGTAAATAATTGCCGAAATGAAATTCGTGATGCAGAAATGATGTTTCGTCAATACAATATTCCTTACATGAGTACAACGCACAAATCTGTTGAGGAATTGGCTGCAAATATTCTACAAAAAACAGGTATTACGCGACGTTTTTAAGGAAAGGTTTTAATAAGATGGAGCAACGTAAAATTGCATTTATTGGGGCAGGTAATATGGCCTCAGCCATTGTCGCCGGTTTAGTCAAAAGTGGCTATCTGGCTCATTTAATTACGGTGACGGCACCCAGTGCAACGCATCGTGAGGCTTTGGCTAGTCAATATGGTGTTAACAGCAGCAGTGACAATGCTGCTGCTGTTGCTCAAGCGGATGTGGTGGTATTGGCTGTTAAGCCGCAATTAATGCAAAGCGTTTGCGAACCTTTGCAAGGCGTGACTGATTGGTCGAATAAATTGGTTTTGAGTATTGCCGCAGGTATTGAAGCGGCTCGGTATGATGATTATTTACAAGCGCCATTGGCATTGGTGCGAATCATGCCCAATACACCATCATTGGTGGGTGAAGGGGTGAGTGGTCTTTTTGCTAAACACAATGTTGTTGAAAAAGACAAAGTTTTTGCAGCAGAGTTGATGCAATCGGTGGGATTGGTGGCTTGGGTGGATCAGGAAGCGAAAATTAACGATATTATTGCGGTGACGGGTAGTTCCCCAGCTTATTTTTTCTTGTTTTGTGAAGCGATGCAACAAAAGGCGGAAGCATTGGGTTTCGATGCGCAGATGGCAAGAACGCTGGTGTTGCAAGCCATGCAAGGTGCAGCTGCTTTGGCCAAACAAGAAAGTGAAACGGATTTTACCACTTTGCGTTGCAATGTAACATCCAAAGGTGGAACCACTGCAGCAGCCTTACAAGTGTTTCAAGACCAAGCTTTGTCCAATACCATTGATCAAGCCATGCAAGCAGCGATTAATCGTGCTGAAGAAATGCAAAAACTATTCTAATTTCACTATCATGAGTTGGTTTTATTGTTATCTTATTAATTTATAAAATAAAAAGCACACTGTTTGCAGTGTGCTTTTTGGTATTAAACCCAGTATTTATTGCTCGTCTTTTAGTGCGCGACGCAATATTTTACCGACGTTGGTTTTGGGTAGCTCGTCTTTGAAAACAATATCTTTGGGAACTTTGTAGCCAGTTAAGTTCTCGCGGCAATATGCAATGACAGCTTCTTTGGTGAGACTGGCATCTTTTTTAACGATAAAGACACGCAAAGCTTCACCTGTTTTTTCACTGGCAACGCCCACACAAGCAACTTCCAATACACCAGGCATGGCTGCTACCACGTCTTCAATTTCATTGGGGTAAACATTAAAGCCTGATACGACCACCATGTCTTTTTTGCGATCAACCAGTTTAATATAGCCATTTTCATTCATGACAGCAATATCACCTGTGGCAAAGTAACCTTGTGCATCAATGGCTTTTGCCGTTTCTTCGGGGTTGTTCCAGTAGCCTTTCATGACTTGTGGACCCTTAATGCACAATTCACCAGCTTGACCTACTGGTAAGGCGTTACCATCTGCGTCACGAATTTCAATATCTGTATTGGGAATGGGTAAACCAATGGTGCCATTGTAAGACTTTTCTGATAAAGGATTGATACAGGCAGCTGGGCTGGTTTCTGTTAAGCCATAAGCTTCATAAATGTGACTGCCCACAACATCATTCCATTTTTCGGCCACCGCTTTTTGTACTGCCATGCCGCCACCTAAGGCTAGGCGCCAAGTAGAAAAATTAATGGTTTTGAATTCATCATTGTGCAATAGGGCATTGAATAAGGTGTTGACACCAATCATGACCGTTACTGGGTAGCGTTTAATGTCTTTGACAAAGCCTTTGATATCACGAGGATTGGTAATCAATATGTTTTTGGCACCCAATTCGGTGAAAATCATCAAGTTTGCGGTCAATGAAAACACATGGTAAAGCGGCAAGGCTGTCACCAGCACTTCTTTGCCTTCTTCAACATCTTTTTTGACCCATTCATGTACTTGTAACATATTGGCGACAATGTTGCCGTGGGTTAGCATCGCACCTTTGGCCACGCCTGTGGTACCACCCGTGTATTGTAAGAACGCCAAATCATCCAGGTTGATATCAACGGCTTTGAATGTTTGTGCTGCACCCAGTTTTAAAGCATCTTTGAAAGTAATGCTATTGTTCAAGCGAAAATCAGGAACCATTTTTTTAATTTTGCGCAAAACAAAATTAACCAAAGCGCCTTTGATGGTACCCAAAAGGTCGCCTACACTGGCTACAATCACGTTTTGGATTTTGGTGCGTTCCAAAACCAATTCTAAGGTATTGGCAAAGTTTTCTAACACAATAATGGTGGTTGCACCGCTATCGTTTAGTTGATGTTCAAGTTCACGAGGGGTGTACAACGGATTGACATTAACTGCCACCATGCCTGCTTGTAAAATGCCAAAAATTGCAATGGGGTACTGCAAAAGATTGGGCATCATGATGGCAACGCGATCGCCTTTGTTTAATTTCAAATGGTTTTGCAAGAATGAAGCAAACTGATTGACCAGTTCGGCAGTTTGCGCATAAGTCTGGGTGACACCCATGTTGGTGAAACCATCCAAATGACCAAATTTGCGCACGCTGTTTTGAAAAACGTCGGGGATGGATTTGAACGCTTTGACGTCCACATTCGCCGCGATGCCTTCTTGGTAGCTCTTTAACCAGATTTTTTCCATTGCATTTTCTCCATTTTAGCGGTGTAAACACCGTCTATGTTGTTATGGCGCTTAGCGCTCGTAACTGACAATAATGCCACCACCCAAACAAATATCTGCATCATAAAGAACAGCAGATTGGCCAGGGGTGACTGCCCATTGGGGTTCATCAAAAATCAATTGTGCTGTTTCATCATCCAAGTAACGCAATTGGCAAGCGGCATCTTGCATTCGATAACGTGTCTTACAAGTATAACGACCTTCTTTGGGGCGGGTCGGTAAGGTAAAGCTTAAGTCGTGCATGGTGAGTGAGCGACTATACAATAAAGGGTGATCGTGACCTTGTACGACCAGTAATGTATTGCGTTCTAAATCTTTGTCTGCGACAAACCACGGCTCACCAGGTCCACCAATGCCCAAACCTTTGCGTTGGCCTAAGGTGTAATACATCAAGCCCATGTGCTCACCAATGATTTTGCCATCAGGGTCTACCATTTTGCCAGGTTGTGTGGGCAAGTATTTTTGCAAAAACTCTCTAAACGGGCGTTCACCAATAAAGCAAATACCAGTGCTGTCTTTTTTGGCTGCGGTGGGTAAAACAGCTTTTTGTGCCCATTTGCGTACTTCTGGCTTGGTCATTTCGCCCAGTGGAAAAATGGCACGCTCTAATTGGTGTGGCTGTAATCGGTACAAAAAATAACTTTGGTCTTTGTTATTGTCCAAGCCTTTTAACAGGTAATGCAGACCATTTCGTATTTCTTTTCTGGCATAGTGGCCAGTGGCAATGACATCTGCGCCATTTTCAATGGCATAATCCAAAAAGCATTTGAACTTAATTTCAGCATTGCATAAAACATCTGGGTTCGGGGTACGACCTGCTTGGTACTCTTGTAAAAAGTAGGCAAAAACCTTGTCTTTGTATTGGCTAGCAAAGTTTACAATGTCAATGTCAATATCAACAATATCAGCCACAGCCATGGCATCCAAAGAGTCTTGTTTAATAGAGCAATATTCATCAGTATTGTCATCTTCCCAGTTTTGCATAAAGACGCCACGGACATCATGTCCAGCTTCTTTTAACAAATAAGCGGTAACTGAGGAGTCTACGCCGCCTGATAATCCCACAATAATATTGAGTTTCACGTCGGTTTTGGGTATAGCAAAAGTGTCTGTCATAGCATTCATTAGGTGTGATTGTGCCATAGAGTTTGGATATTGCAATGCGAAAAAATAGAGCAATTAACCGAAATAACAGCAGGTAATGGTATTATTTTATGATAAATAATTGGTTTGTGTAAAAATAAAATGGCTGCCAAAGGGTATTTGGCAGCCATCATTATACGCTTGTTTTTCTTTATTGGGCGCCAGTGCTGCCAAAACCACCTTCACCACGTTCAGAAGCCGTGAATTCAGTGACTAATTCAAACTGGGGCTGCAATACAGGAATAATCATCATTTGGGCGATACGATCCATGGGGTTAATGGTAAAATCAGTATGACTGCGATTCCAAAGGGATACCTTAAGCTCACCTTGGTAATCAGAATCAATTAGACCAACTAAATTACCCAAAACAATGCCGTTTTTATGACCTAAGCCTGATCGTGGTAAAATCAAAGCCGCAAAGCCTGGGTTATTCAAGTGAATCGCAATACC
>JASLDB010000062.1 GCA_030151665.1 Neisseriaceae bacterium | reverse complement strand
TAATGCTAGGGGCTTTTTTACGTCTATATCTTGCCTGACTTCAGTATCTAGCATCTTATGAAAGTTTATTCATTCTTGAGTTTATATTAATTGCACTTTTTGTTAAGATGCTAATGGTATATATTAGCCATTATTGATTGGAAGAAAATGCGAGTAACGATTGTTATATTTATATTGATTAGCTTGCTAGCATTTTGTATTTCATTCTTATTTAGAATTGGCTTTTGGGTGGTGTTTAGCATTATTCTATCTTGTCTGGTATGCTTATTATTTTTTCTTGTTGGCTTAATTTTCAAGAAAGAGCCTGATTTAAAAGATAAAATCGATGTAGATAATGCTAAATATCAACTGAATATGCGACGGCTTTTCCGCTTAGAAGATGGTCATTTGGTCGATTTAGGACTTGTACACAAAATTGAATTGGATTGTTTCGATGGGTTTTGCATTAATTTATTTTGTGAAAGTCATCATGAAAAATTTTCTTTTACATACTCAAAGAATGAAGCTGGTTTTGAAGTGTTTTTAGAAACGCTTATTGGTCATTTTGAATTGGATAAAGAAAAATACGATGTATTTTTGGCTCATCGTCAATCTGAAAACTATCATAATCACCGCAAATACCTAATGTACCTCACTCATCAACCGAGAAATTACCAAATCTTGGATACCATGCACAAATTGGATACCCAAAATTTTATCTTATTGAGTCACAATGGTGCTCAGCAGCAACAGGTTACTTGGAAAAGTGATTTATATGATTTGGAAAAATTGCCGTTAAAGTCAGAATCATCTTTAAATCAAGATATAGATAAAGAGGATACTTATCAGGTTTTAATAGGGGATTTGTTATTAAATGATTTTGTGTATAGCCAATACTTTCATGGAAAAAGCACATTTGTCAGTCGTTATGAGTCGGTTATTTATCACGAGCAAGATAATCATTTGGCATTTGATGAGATTCGACAGTATCTAAAAACAGCTCTTGGTTGTCAAGGCCAAATAGTATGTGGTGATTGGTATGCAGCTGAAAAAGGATTTACTTTCCAAATTGAAAAAGGCCCATTGCAATTCGAACTGAGTTATCAATACTGCTTAGATATTGATAATAGACAGGTCAGTGATGGCAAATTAATATTGAATATATCATTGCTTGACCGGCAAAAATTATTGGGTACTGATACACAAAAAGGACAAACCTTATTAACGAATATGTTTAATTATATCGTTTTGGATCAAGTGGTTTTAATATCTGCTTTGCAAGCGAATGCTTATATCAGTCGATATAGATTGTTTTATGAAACACCTGATGAAATTGCCAATTTAGCACTAGATAATGCTATTTTGTGGTTAAGTCGAGCCGATGAGGAAGGTGAGTGTATTGGCGTCGCTTTTGGTGATACAGCGTTGTATATACCCAAAGGTAAAATTGACCACTTTTTACTGCTTAATTACGAGCATGGTCGACCAATTGATTCATCAATGTTGTCAGTGGTGACAAAATATGGGGAGGAAATTGAATTGCTCTCTTCTTGGCATGGTTTGTTTGATCAATATATTGAGAGAATTGAAAATGGGTTGGGTATACCTGTGCATTGTTTCGCTGCCGATAACAGTTAAACTGGCATTTGATTGATGTATCCTAAATACTGATTGATAAAAAATCAAGATATTGGTTTTTTAGATTTGTTTGTAATTGGGAAATACACTTTTCTGATCTGATATGGTCCAGGTGCTTATAATATGATTATACCGTTAGAGAAAATTTAATGCATATTGCTATTGATGAATAGCCAATAAATATCCCCGATACAGTTAAGACCATATCGGGGAGGGGTTGTTATTGTTATTAAGCGTTTAGTTTGGCCAATGCATCTTTAATGCCTTGACCATAAGCAGGGTCAACTTGGTTACAGTTATTAATGTGGCGCTCTTTAATAAAGTCCAAAGCATCGCCCAAAGCGCGTGCTGTGTTGTCGAACAAGGCTTGTTTTTGTTCAGCATTCATCAAATTAAACAAAGCACGGGGTTGTGACCAATAATCAGCATCATCTTCACGGAAATTAAAACGATCAGCCATGGCATCAATTTTCATGGGTGGCTCAGCAAAATTAGGTTGTTCTTGCCAAGTGCTAAAGCTGTTGGGTTCATAGTGCAATGTACCACCATTGTTGCCATCAACACGCATTGCACCATCGCGGTGATAGTTGTGGAATGGGCATTTTGGTTTATTCACTGGTATTTGGTAATGGTTCACGCCCAAACGGTAGCGTTGTGCATCGCCATAAGAGAATAGACGACCTTGTAACATTCTGTCTGGTGAGAAGCTAATGCCAGGTACCACAGCAGCTGGGGTAAAGGCAGCTTGCTCTACATCGGCAAAATAGTTGTCTGGGTTACGGTTTAATTCCATCACACCGACTTCGATCAAAGGATAGTCTTTTTTCGGCCATACTTTGGTCAAGTCAAATGGGTGATAAGGCACTTTTTCTGCATCGGCTTCAGGCATGATTTGTACACACAATTTCCATTTAGGGAAATCGCCACGTTCGATGGCATCGAATAAATCACGTTGGTGGGTTTCACGGTCTTGACCGATGGCGGCAGTGGCTTCTGCATCGGTTAGATTTTTAATGCCTTGTTGGCACACCCAGTGAAATTTAACCCAAAAACGCTCATTTTCAGGGCTGATAAAGCTAAAGGTGTGAGAACCAAAACCGTGCATATGACGGTAGCTAGCAGGAATACCACGATCACTCATCACAATGGTAATTTGATGCATGGCTTCTGGTAACAAAGACCAGAAATCCCAGTTATATGTGGCTGAACGCAAGTTGGTGCGTGGGTCGCGTTTAACTGCTTTGTTCAAGTCTGGGAATTTAAGTGGGTCACGGAAAAAGAATACAGGTGTGTTGTTACCAACCAAATCCCAGTTACCTTCTTCAGTGTAAAATTTTACTGCAAAACCACGAATATCACGTTCTGCATCGGCAGCGCCACGTTCGCCTGCTACGGTTGAGAAGCGAACGAATAAATCGGTTTTTTTGCCAATTTCGCTGAATAATTTGGCTTTGGTGTAACGACTAATGTCATGGGTGACGGTAAATGTACCAAATGCACCAGAACCTTTGGCATGCATACGGCGCTCTGGAATCACTTCACGGTCAAAATGGGCTAATTTTTCCATTAACCAAATATCTTGCATCAAAACTGGTCCACGAGCACCAGCTGTCATTGAGTCTTGGTTATTTGCAACCGGTGAGCCAGTTACATGGTGTAAAACAGGGCATTGAGGTTTATTATTGCTCATGGTATTTCCTTTTTGAGAATGTATGCATATCGTAAAGGCGAATATGGTTGTCTGGCTAATTGATTCATTATAAATGTTTATAGTATAAATTTATCATTAATATTTTTTTGTTTTAAAATAGCTATTAAATTATTGAGAATAGCATGATTAGTATCATTAATATTTGTATCGAAAGACATGATAAATATGCACTACTGCAGTAGTATATTGCATGCGCATAACAATTACATGGCAAAGAATTAAAAATAGGTAAATTAAAGGAGTTGTCTTGGCTAAGATTCAATTAATCCCGAATAAAAGCACAAGAGTAACGGATCAAGCTCACGCATTATCCCATTACGCAGATATTGAGGCATATGAGTCATGGCAAGCGTTAATCAGTTGTTATCGACAATTACAAAAGCAAGTATCGCCTGCTGAAGTATTGTTTATTTTGGATGATGCCAACCAGTGTGCTTACACCAATATGCATGCGAAAAATGATGATGCTTTGTATTTTGAAGCGGCTTGTGACGGTGTATCTGAGAGTGAATGGGATGATTGCTATACCAATGCTGCCATTGATGAATTGGTGCACATTGAAAAAACCTTGCTAAAAGCGGCAACAGCCAAAAAACAGCAAAAATGCTTGCATGACATGGCAGAAAAAACAGAAGGGTATGATGAAAGCGATTGGGAAATATTTTGCCAAGTTAATAACAACCCGATGCCCGTATTATTAGATGAAGCCATCTTGGTGAAAGTCGCACATGTTTCAGGCAGTGCACAAAAATTTGCG
>JASLDB010000108.1 GCA_030151665.1 Neisseriaceae bacterium | reverse complement strand
CCGTGTACATGAATAAAGCAGAAGTCAAAATGGCATTGGCTGCCAAACAAATTCAAGATGCCAAAACTTTAATTGCTTTGCAATATTGGTTGTTACTGGATTAATATCACCATCCTAGAAAAGCTGCCACAAACCTTGGCAGCTTTTTTTGACTGTAAAATATAGTAGTGTAGATTTTTTTAACGACAAATTGTTTAAAAAACAAATCACTGCCAACACAGCTTTTGCCCTGATAGAGAACATTTTCTGTCACCAATCTTTACCACCCAATATTGTTCTGGTTTATCAATTATTGTAGTCAGCAGAAAAAAGCTGGCGACGCATTAAAAGATTCCATTTGTTGACGCTAGTGGTCAATAATGCGAAATTTAAAGATGGAGAATTGGTACCCAATCAATCAACAAAGAATATCGCTGCTGATGGTCCATACACCAGATTTGACAATAACTTCTATTGAAAATAATGAATATTCATCATTTTGACATACAAAAATCATGGCTGAGTATGGGCCTATTTAACTAAAGGGAATAAATAATTTTCGAAATTTATAGGCATACCATGCTGTTCAAATATGGCTTCAATTTTTTCTTTAAATAAATTTGATTTGTAGTCCCCTTCCTTAATAAAGTCTTTGGGGTCTAATAGGTCACATTCTTCAATAAGCTTATCTAACAATTCAGTTGAACTGAATGATTCAACCTGCCATACAAAAAATGCTCCCTTTTTTGATATGTCTGAGCAGCAGCAGTAAAAAATTCTTCTGGGGTATTGATCGTATCTGCTGTTACATCTGTCTTTTTACCGTCTGCTTGAGATATCAATATGATTGTTTGGTCATCACTATTGCCTAAGTCTATCTCGAACTTTAATAAATTACATTTAATACAACGATATAGTAAATCAATAAAAATCTGCATGTGAACCGGATCTTTTGGCCCTAAAAATCCTAACCACTCTTGATCATCGTGAAAGCAAAGAATCAATGATAAGCTTTCATTGTAAGCATTAACTAATTTTGTCATTCATCTCTCCTCAGCATATTTTATTTTCAGATTAACTTTGGTCTGCACTTTGGGGATAAAATTAAAGACACACCAAAATAAATTACACACTACCTTTCTTATCTTAACTAACTGAGTAATAGACTAATTGGATTCACTGAAATTATACTCACTCCCTACTTGAATCTGCCTTAATAAAAAAAACACATCTTCTAAACATTATCTATCCTTTAGTCGTCAATGTTCATTAGATTAGATATGAATTTAATATACTGGTTCAATAAATAAGCGTGCTAGTCAATTTTTCCATTATCAAGCTCTAATTAGGCTCATTGAAACCGACCATAACATCCAATTGCGCCATGATTAACAAAAACGCTTCCACAATATCACTTGGCATTAAAAACTGATGGTAATCATCACTGCAAGAAATCAACCCCACTAATTGGTAGCCATGTGTCTTAAATTGCTGATTGACTAGCTCAAAAATTTGCAGTAGATTCATCTGCTCCCTTGGATTTACCACACCAAAATCCAGCTGCATATCAATATTGACAATCTCTAATGCTTCTTCCAAAAAATCGGCGGCAGAATCAGAATCGTTCCAATCTATGCGAAAACTATTGCCCATACATGAAGAATAAATCAAGCTGACCATCGTCAAACCATCAATCATGCCTTCATCTAAATATAAGCCTTCTTGAGCAATATTTTCCTTAATGTCCTCTTTGAAATATTTCCCCCCAAAGCAGCAGCATCTTCCAAGTTCGGGTTTAATAATGTTGATAACTTGGCAATATTCAATATTATGTGATCATAATTTGTATTTCGTTTACATTCGAACAAAGCATTGTCTTTCCTTTTGCCTATATTGTTGTGCATTAAAAAATCCCCAATACATTGCATGGGGATTTTTGCTTTACTGTTTATCACAACTGTTTATGCACTGTCTTTTTTAACCGATTCACCGCATGACTGGCAATATGGTAAATGAACAAAATATGCGGCTCCACAGCGGTGACAATCTTTGAAGAGATTTAAGCCACAATGGCGGCAATAATGGCTTACTAAGCGGTAATTACTGGCATCACTGCCTTTGTTTTCCCATGCACTGAGTAAAAAATCTTTGCCACAAGATGGGCAAAAATGTTGGGCGAAGGCTTTTTCTGCTGAGGCACTTTGGATACGCTCCGCCCTTTCTTGCTGTGAAACTGCCAATTGTGCTTCGCGCTCTTTCATGTAGATTTTCATGCGCACAATGGCATAATAGCCCAATGCCACAGTTAACAAGATGCCCACGCTGTAACGAACATAACCACCGAAACTGGGCAAATAGGGTGCTAAACCAAAAAAGAACGCATAAAAACCAAAGAACACAAAGCCACGATAAAGCGGCCAATAATCACTGCTACGGCGACGCAGAACAAAGAAAACACTAACCAATAATACAGGGGTGACAAACAACAAACGCCATAAAAAGATTTTTAGCTCATGCTGATTCATGGCTTTTTCATAGCGATCACTGGCAGCAGCATTGATTACTTCTATTTGTGCATCCAATTGTTGCAACTTTTTATCCACTGCCAATGATTGGGTTTCGATGGTTTTTTGTTCATCTATCCACGACTTAGCCACTTGATAATAATCATCCAATTTTTTGGCACGACTGCGCACTTCGCTATCGTCTTTGCTCAAGCCCAAACTGTCACGGGTTTTAACCCAATTATTGAATGAGGCTTGTTCATTGGTGTAATTTTTTTGTGCTGCATCAATGGTTGCTTGCAAGTTTTCTTGCTTGTTTTGCAAGTTATTTTTTTCTGTTGTTAATTGCTTGACTTGGTTTTCCAAAGGCAACAAGGCTTGGCGAGCCACATCGTCTTGAAAAACAGGTCTATCATCGCTCACACCCTTCACCGCAATGGCATCACCCAAAACTGGCCTATTATTGCTTAAGGTTAGGTTGGACAATAATTTATCCGACAGCAACACCAAAAAAATACACAACACCACCGAAATCATGACACGAATAATGCTCATCATCCGTGCTAATCTTTTTCCATTGGCCTCCATATTCACCTTCCTTTTCATTATTTACGCTAACAAGTTTACACCACTGTTCTGAATATATTGCTGAATCAAGCATACTTTGATGGCACCTTTTATTATCCTAATCCAGCATCACACCTTAAGTAACTTAATGAAATGCGCTCATCTCATTCAATATCATCCCTATTCCAACCGCATCCATTATGTCCAAACCACCATCAGCCCGCCAACAATTATATTTTCAGGTATTGGATTGATTTTTTTCGCTGAAAAACATGGTCAATCACTTGAACATTTGAACAAGCCTTACATTATTTATTGTGTATCGTTTTGGCCATATGACTGCCTTGGGTGCCTTTTCTATTGAATAAGACCGTGTTTCGCCATCAACCTCTCATTGTATCCACGCTCAAATCAACACATCAAAAATCCGTGGGATACAGTTTCAACTCTTCATGCCTTAA
>JASLDB010000137.1 GCA_030151665.1 Neisseriaceae bacterium | reverse complement strand
CGTGAAGCAGTATTGACTTTGGTAGCGATTAAAGACGCTATTGAAGATCCATCACGTTTGTTGTTGGATTTGTAATAACTTGATTCAGGCAGCCAAGATTCTTAGGCTGCCTGAATTTTGATTACACAACTTGATAATAGCCATGCTAAGTGTATCAGAAGGGCTGATTATTACCTTATTTGCTGTTGCTGCTGTTTTGCATGGTATCAGTGGCATGGGTTTTCCCATGATTTCCACAGCCAGTATGAATGTGTGGTACAGCTTACCTGAAGCAGTTGTCCTGACTTTGCTGCCGACCTTGAGTTTGAATGTGGTCAGCGTGGTACAAGGACGGCAAATTGGCCAAGTATTACGGCGATTTATGCCATTGGCTGTTGCTAGCTGCATTGGCAGTATTGTTGGGGCAAAATATTTATTAGCGGTTCCTGTGGTTTATTTGGAATGGTTATTGGGTAGCGTCATCATGCTGTTTGTTGTGCAAGCGAGTGGTTTGAGTAAGTGGACATTGCATTTATCAGATGCAAAACACTGGCAAATAGGCTTCGGTTTGGCCGCAGGTTTAATTGGTGGAGCCACCAATGCCATGTCACCATTGGTGATGATGTATTTACTCAGTTGTAGTCAATCAAGTAAAGAAATCGCCCAAGCAGCAAACTTGTGTTATTTGGTGAGTAAATTAACGCAATTGGCTATTTTGTACCCCAAGTTATGGGCACTGCCTATTGCTGTGTGGTATCAAATGGGTGTGGTAACGGCTATTTCATTGGTTTTCCTGTTGTTGGGTATGCATTTGCGCCAATACATTTCTTGGCGGGTGTTTAAGAACATTATATTGGTTGTTCTGACCATCTTGGCATTACGCGCTTTTTATCAAGCATCACTTGGTTTAATGAATTAAAAACCTTTTTTATAAAGGAAACATGATGTCACAATTTGATGTTGTAGTTATTGGTGCTGGCCCTGGTGGCTACGTTGCTGCGATTCGCGCGGCACAATTGGGTTTTACCACTGCTTGTATCGATGCAGGCAAAAACAAAGCAGGTGATGCACCTGCTTTGGGTGGTACTTGCTTGAACGTGGGTTGCATTCCATCTAAAGCATTGTTGCAATCTTCAGAACATTTTCATGCTGTTGCGCATGATTTGGCTGATCATGGTATTACCGTTGAAGGTGCTAAATTTGATGCGGCCAAAATGGTTGCACGCAAAGATGAAATTGTTACCAAATTAACTGGTGGTATTGAGTTCTTGTTCAAAAAGAACAAAGTGACCAATTTGCATGGTGTTGGTTCTTTTGTTGGCAAAGAAGGCGACTTGTGGAAAGTTGAAGTTGACAATGCTGGCGAAAAACAAACTGTTTTAGCGAAAAACGTGATTGTTGCAACGGGTAGTACACCACGTGCTTTGCCATTGGTTGAAATTGACAACGTTAATGTATTGGATAACGAAGGCGCGTTGAATTTAACGGCTGTTCCAGCTCGTTTGGGCGTGATTGGTTCTGGCGTGATTGGCCTAGAAATGGGTTCAGTTTGGAAACGCTTGGGTGCTGACGTTAAAATCTTAGAAGCTGCACCAACATTCTTGGCTGCTGCTGACCAACAAATTGCCAAAGAAGCTTTCAAAGTATTCACCAAACAACAAGGTTTGGAAATCACTTTGGGCGTGAGCTTAAAAGAAATCGTTAACGACAAAAATGGCGTTACCGTGACTTATGAAGACAAAGGCGAAAGCAAAACCGAAACATTCGACAAATTGATTATTTCAATTGGTCGTGTACCTCACACCAAAGGTTTGAATGCTGAATCAGTTGGCTTGCAATTGGATGAGCGTGGTTTTGTTGCTGTTGATGATTACTGCCAAACCAACTTGCCAGGTGTATGGGCAATTGGTGACGTGGTTCGTGGCCCAATGTTGGCACACAAGGCCAGCCACGAAGGCGTGGAAGTGGCTGAACGCATTGCTGGTCAAAAACCACACATGGACTTCAATAAGATTCCTTCTGTGATTTACACCACACCTGAAATTGCTTGGGTTGGTAAAACAGAAGAGCAATTAAAAGCAGAAGGCGTTAAATACAAAAAAGGCAACTCTGGTTTTGCAGCCAATGGTCGCGCTTTGGGCTTGGGTCAAGCACAAGGTACGATTAAAGTGTTGGTTGATGAGGCCACTGACCGCGTATTGGGCGTTCACATGATCGGTCCTATGGTGTCAGAATTGGTTGCTGAAGCTGTTATGGCCTTGGAATTCTCTGCCAGTGCAGAAGACATTGGTCAAATTGTTCATGCTCACCCAAGTTTGTCTGAAGTGATGCACGAAGCAGCATTGGCAACAGATAAACGTGCTTTGCACGGTTAAGAAAAGGATCGCTGAATGAGTTTGGCAGCTTGGGGTTTATTTGCATTGCCAGCGGGTATTTTGTTATTGGGTGCTGCGGCACTTTGGCAAATGTACACCGTTTTGTCGGAGTCATATACCCTAGATCGCTTCAAAGACAAGCAATTGGTTTGGGTGGTCACTGCCATGTTCTTCAGTTTTTCTCTGGCATTGTATGCATTTGCACCCAATGCCAGAAAAAAAGGCTTGTTGTTTTTATTATTGGGTGTGTCCGGTGTGACTTTGTATGTTTTGGGTAAAATGTGGTTGCCTTGGCAAAAATAATCTTTTTTGCCATAAGGATTAAAGCATTTATTCTAAAAAAGACGGGTTTATCTCTCAATAATGTTGAATACATGAGTCGATGCGAATTTAACTATTTTTGCAAATAGTTGGTTCAAACCCACACGAATAGAATGCTTAAGCTGTGGTAATATTGCATCTTAAGCATTGTATTAACGATAAAAAGTTCCTAGCACTTATAAGTTAGGTTGATTTGTTAAATCATTAGAGGAAATCTCATGAATCTACATGAATATCAAGCGAAAGCGTTGCTAGCTAGCTACGGTTTGCCTGTACAAGGTGGTATCTTGGCCGCTACACCTGAAGAAGCTGCTAAAGCTTACGATCAGATGGGTGGTAAATTTGCTGTTGTGAAAGCACAAGTTCACGCTGGTGGCCGCGGTAAAGCGGGTGGTGTGCGCGTAGTAAAAAGCCGTGAAGAGGCTGCCGAAGTTGCTAAAGAACTAATCGGTACTCGCTTGGTGACTTACCAAACTGACGCTGATGGTCAGCCAGTAAACAGCGTATTGGTATGTGAAGACATGTACCCAGTAGAGCGTGAATTGTACTTCGGTGCAGTAGTAGACCGCTCTAGCCGTCGCATCACTTTCATGGCATCTACTGAAGGTGGCGTTGAAATTGAACAAGTGGCTTCTGAAACACCAGAAAAAATCTTGAAAGTAACCATCGATCCACTAGTTGGTTTACAACCATTCCAAGCCCGTGATTTGGCATTCCAATTGGGTTTGAAAGACAAACAAGTTAACGCTTTTGTTAAATTGATGGTTGGTGCTTACAATGCATTTGTTGAAAACGACTTTGCTTTGTTCGAAGTAAACCCATTGGCTGTTCGTGAAAACGGCGAATTGGCAGTGGTTGATGGCAAAATTGGTATTGACTCAAATGCCTTGTACCGTCAAAAAGAATTGGCTGCTCAACGCGATACTTCACAAGAAAACGAACGTGAATTAAAAGCATCTGAATTCGAATTGAACTATGTTGCACTAGAAGGCAATATTGGTTGTATGGTTAACGGCGCAGGTTTGGCGATGGCAACAATGGACATCATCAAATTATACGGCGGTCAACCTGCTAACTTCTTGGACGTTGGTGGTGGCGCGACAAAAGAACGCGTAATCGAAGCGTTCAAATTGATTTTGGCTGATACATCAGTTCAAGGCGTATTGATTAACATCTTCGGTGGTATTGTACGTTGCGATATGATTGCAGAAGCGATTGTTGCTGCTGTTAAAGAAGTGAACGTAACCGTTCCTGTGGTGGTTCGCTTAGAAGGTAACAATGCTGAGTTGGGTGCGAAAATCTTGTCTGAATCAGGTTTGAAATTGACGCCTGCAGAAGGCTTGGCTGACGCAGCTGAGAAAATTGTCGCTGCTGTTAAAGCCTAAGCTAAGGAAGAGGATTAAAGAATGAGCGTATTAATTAATAAAGATACCAAAGTTTTGGTACAAGGTTTTACTGGTAAAAACGGTACTTTCCACTCTGAACAAGCTTTGGCTTATGGTACAAAAGTTGTGGGTGGTGTTACCCCAGGTAAAGGTGGTCAATCTCACCTAGACTTGCCAGTATTCAACACCATGCGTGAAGCTGTGAACGAAACTGGTGCAGATGCTTCTGTAATCTATGTTCCTGCTCCATTTGTTTTGGATTCTATCGTTGAAGCAGTTGATTCAGGCGTTGGCTTGATTGTTGTGATTACCGAAGGTGTACCAACAATCGACATGTTAAAAGCAAAACGTTATTTAGAAACCAATGGTAATGGTACTCGCTTGGTAGGTCCTAACTGCCCAGGCGTGATCACACCAGGCGAATGTAAAATTGGTATTATGCCAGGTCACATTCACCAACCAGGTCGTATCGGTATTATTTCTCGTTCTGGTACTTTGACTTATGAGGCGGTTGCTCAAACCACTAAATTGGGTCTAGGCCAATCAACTTGTATCGGTATTGGTGGTGACCCAATTCCAGGCATGAACCAAATCGATGCATTGAAATTGTTCCAAGAAGATCCAGATACAGATGCAATCATCATGATTGGTGAAATCGGTGGTACTGCGGAAGAAGAAGCTGCTGAATACATCCAATCTAACGTGACTAAACCTGTTGTGGGTTACATCGCTGGTGTAACTGCCCCTAAAGGCAAACGCATGGGTCACGCTGGTGCGATTATTTCTGGTGGTAAAGGTACTGCTGAAGAAAAATTCAAAGCTTTCGAAAAAGCTGGCATGGCTTACACTCGTAGCCCAGCTGAGTTGGGTTCTACCATGATGGAAGTTTTGAAATCAAAAGGCATGGCTTAATTTTTAATTAAACCGTGTTAGTTAAAGCCGCTCATTGAGCGGCTTTTTTGCTTTTAATCTTGGCAAAACCACAATGGGTGAAAAAAGATGGTTTCAGATTTGTATTTGCTATTGTAATTGCATAGAATAAGACAAGAGCCGTTTAATAAACATGAATAACAAGCATAAGGAGCTTCAATATGAGTAAAGACTATGAACAACGCCGTGATGAACTAATGAATGATGTACGCAGCGTATTGGATGAAGCAGAAAGCTTGTACAACAATGCCGTTGAAGATGGCACAGAAAAAGGCCGTGAACTACGCCAACTGTTATCTGTGAAATTGGATACTGCTAAACGCAAATTTACCGCTTTAGAAGAAAGCGTAGTAGACAAAGCCAAATATGCTGCGAAACAAACGGATGAATTGATTCAAGAAAAACCCTATCATGCTATCGGTATTGCCGCTGCAGTTGGTGTGGTGGTGGGTCTATTATTGGGCCGCAGTGGTCGTTAATGTCAAAATCCATTAAACTGCCTCTATGGGGCAGTTTTTTATTTTCTGACAGTCAAAGGATAAAGGCATGAGTCAACCACAAAGTAAAATAGGATTGTGGAAAAATTTGGCTGGTAATGCAGCAGAACTATTGAGTATTCGCTTGGAAATGGCACGTTTGGATGTCACTGCCATGATCAAAGATGTTTTGAAAATTGGCCTATATGCCTTAATTGCTGTGTTTATTTTTATGGCAGCTTTTACCGCTTTGATGTTTGGTTTGGATGCGATCTTGCCTGTTGGTGCCAAAGTGTGGGTGTTTTTGGGTTTGGCCATCATCATGTTAGGCATGGTGAGTTGCTTACTAATCAAAATCAAGCGATTGATTGATGCACAAGAAAATGTTTTGGCTGATTCAATTCAAGGCATGCGTGAAGATTTGGCATTTATTCGCAATGAGCGTGAGTTTAAGGATTTAAAATTCAAGGAGTGGCGTGATGAATAAGCAAGAAAAAAAAGACTTATTGCGCCTTGAAGCTGAGCAATTGCGTTTTAAAATCGTGTTAAACCACGCCAGACAAAAAAAACTCAAAAGCAAAAGTCCAGTGGGCATGACAGAGTTATCATCATTATTGGACAAATGGCCTTATATTACCTTGGGTTGGCGTTTTTTACGCCGCCCAAAAAAAGCGATTGGAAAACTGGGTATGTTGTCAGGTTTATATGCCTTGTTTCGTTTTTTAAAACCATAAATATTGTTTTAACCATGCGCCAAACAACAAGTGTTGGCGACCACCATCTAGAAAAAAGAGTGAGAAAATGAGTCAATATTGGAGTCCGTTTGTTAATCAATTGGTGCCTTATGTTCCAGGTGAACAACCAAAAATGACCAATTTGGTTAAGCTTAATACCAACGAGAACCCTTATCCACCATCACCCAAGGTGATTTCTGCCATGCAAGAGGCTATAGGGGATGGATTGCGTCTATACCCAGATCCCAATGCAGATGCTTTAAAACAAAGCATTGCCAAGTATTATGGTTTGCAAAAAAGCCAAGTATTTGTGGGCAATGGCTCGGATGAAGTATTGGCTCATGCTTTTTGTGCATTTTTTCAACAGGGCAAGCCGTTATTATTTCCTGATATTTCATACAGCTTTTATCCAGTGTATTGCCAGTTATATGGTATCGAAGCCAAAACCGTGCCATTAAATGATGCATTTGAAATTGAAGTCACCGATTATCAAGGCGATATTGCGGGTGTGATTTTCCCCAACCCCAATGCACCAACAGGTTGTTTATTGCCCTTAACTGCGATTGAAACCATTCTGAAAAATAACCCACAGTGCGTGGTATTGGTTGATGAAGCTTATATTGATTTTGGTGGTAAAACAGCCGCCAGTTTAATTAATAATTACCCGAATCTATTGGTGTGCCAAACATTGTCTAAATCTCGCTCTTTGGCTGGTGCTCGTGTGGGATTGGCATTGGGGCAAGATCATTTAATTGATGCTTTAGAGAGAGTTAAAAACAGCTTTAACTCTTATCCATTGGATAAAGTTGCCCAAGCAGGCGCTCAGGCTGCTTTTGAAGATTCTGCTTATTTTACCAGTACTTGCCAACAAGTTATTGCCAGTCGAGAAACGCTCACTCATCATTTAAAACATTTGGGTTTTGATGTATTGCCATCAGCAGCTAACTTTGTTTTTGCACAACACCCACAACATGATGCAGCAACACTGGCCACGATTTTGCGAGAACAAGGCGTGATTGTGCGCCATTTTAAACAAGCACGAATTGAAAATTTCTTACGCATCAGCATTGGTACCGAGCAGCAAAATCAACGCTTAATCGACGTTTTGCAACAATACATGAAATAAGACAAGGTAATAAAGTTAAAAAGGGCAATAAGCCCTTTTTTTGTGCCTGAATCACACAAAATACCTTATGATAAATCTTTTTGGCGAGAAACTAGAACACATGACGTGGCGCAATCCATACTACAACCCAGATTTTTCACACCATCGACCCAATGGCTTTTGCAATATTGAGCAAGACGTGATTGACCCAAAACAGGCGAGCCTATGGTGGCTACAGCGTAAACTTAAGCGTTTACCCAAAGCACCCAAAACAGGCTACAAGGCTTTTCAACAAGCTTGGTGGCAAACCGCTGATTTTTTGGGTGAGGACAATCGGGTTTGGTGGCTAGGTCATGCCAGTTTTGCTTTTCGCATTGAAGGTCGATATTTTCTGATTGATCCTGTTTTTTCCAAACGGGCATCGCCCAGTCAATTCATGGGACCTAAGCGCCGAGTACCTCCTCCATTTGACTTAGCTGATTTGCCACGGATTGATGTGATTATGGTGTCGCACAATCACTATGATCATTTAGATGGACCATGGTTAAGGCAAGTGGTGAAAAAATTTCCCCAAGCACACATTGTTGTTCCTCTGGGTTTGAAAAAATGGTTTGCTGATTGTGGTTTTAACCATGTTACTGAATTGGATTGGTGGCAATCAGTTGATTGCTTTGGTGTTAATGTCTATGTTGTGCCTGCAAGACATTGGAGTAGCCGTCGCCATTACGATAAAAATCGCAGTTTGTGGGGTGGTTTTGTCATGGAGAAAAAAGATTGGCGCTTTTATTTTTCAGGTGATACAGGCTATAGCGACATATTGCACACCATCAAAAATCGAATTGGGCCCATTCGCTTGGCGGGTTTGCCCATTGGTGCTTATGCCCCACAATGGTTTATGGCACCACAGCACATGTCACCTGAAAATGCCGTGAAATTGTTCATGCAATTGGACAAACCATCGACTATCGCCATGCATTGGGCAGTGTTTGAATTGGCAGATGAGCCCATAGATGAACCACCTGTGGCGCTACAACAGGCTTTACAACAGGCTCGATTAAATGATGAAGAAAGAGATCGATTTCAATTGATTAAAATTGGCACATCCTTGCCAATTGACTTGGATGCTGAGCGATAGCATTACTTCAACTTGCCTTGTACCTTGAAGTTTATTTATGCAACAAAGCCTATTAAAGATAAAGATACACCAATGAGCGAAGTGGAACTTGAAATACCTAAAAATGATTAATTTAGGTAGAACGATTTGTTTTTATATTAGAACATGTTCTAATATGAGTCTAATTTTGTAAGTGTCCGTTTTATGGTAAGTGTTTGATTTTACTGGTGGAGGTAAGCGGGATCGAACCGCTGACCTCTTGCATGCCATGCAAGAGGGCTTTAATAATAACTAATTGATTTTATTCATTTATTTTATGAGTTGTATAACAGTCTAGTTAATTTTTGAGATATTTAATACAAGGACTTATGTTATTTCATTTATACGGTATTATACGATATGAGAAAATTTTTTATTATTGGTGTCATTATTCTGACTGCACTTTCAATATACGATATTGCACAAGGGGATAAATTCAAAGAAAGCCGCCAGCAAGTCGCATATTCTTTGCAATGCTCCGATGTCAAAGATTC
>JASLDB010000073.1 GCA_030151665.1 Neisseriaceae bacterium | reverse complement strand
GTTTAACCGCTGCAGCCGCCTCTTTTTCATTGTAGCCCAATGCCAATAAGGTACTGACAATATCGTCATGGTGATTATTGGCATCGGCAAATAAACCTGTTTTATCATTAAAGCTACTTGTGACAGTTAATTTACCACGCAGTTCGACAATTAAGCGCTCTGCGGTTTTTTTACCAATACCAGGCACACTGGATAACAACTTAATATCATCATTGGCAATGGCATTGGCCAACTCATCACTGCTTAAACCAGACAAAATACCCAAAGCAGTTTTGGCACCAATACCACTGACTTTAACCAATTGGCGAAAGGTTAAGCGTTCTTCTTTACTGGCAAAACCAAATAACAAATGGGCATCTTCACGCACCACCAATTGAGTGTATAAGCGCACTTTTTCACCCAATGCAGGCAAACCATAAAAAGTTTGCATTGACACATCCACTTCGTAACCCACGCCATTCACATCCAATACCAGTTGTGGTGGTAATTTTTCAATCAAGGTACCGTTTAATTGTCCGATCATGTCATGCTTTCATTATTTGGCCACAAATCGACCATGTTTTAAGGAGAGGCCTTGTTGTAGTTGGGCGGCCAAACTGTGATTACGCAGTGCATGGGTCAAGCAAACTGCCAAAGCATCGGCAGCGTCTTCTGAAGGTGTACCCGACAAAGACAACATTTGCACCACCATGTGCTGCACTTGTTCTTTGGCTGCTTTGCCTTTACCAACTACGGCCTGCTTAACTTGCAAAGCCGTGTATTCAAAAACGGGCAATTTACCATGCACCAATGCGGCAATGGCGGCACCCCGCGCTTGACCCAATATCAATGTTGCCGCAGGATTCACATTGACAAAAACCTGCTCAATCGCTGATTGTGTGGGTTGGTAGGTGGCAATGACTTCACCAATATGGTGAAAAATCACATCAATGCGTTCAGACAATGGGGCTTTGGGTGGCGTTTTGATACAACCGGAGGCAACATAATGGTGTTTTTGCCCCACCACATCAATGACCCCAAACCCCGTAAAGCGACTGCCTGGGTCGATGCCCAAAATACGCACTTGCTTTGTATCACTGCTCATGGCTTGCCTTGGTAACTGTTTTGGCTATTATAGCGCAATATTTGTTACATTGTTTCAAGATTCTGGTGTATCCCATGTTTCACCTTGCTCTTTAAGCCATTTTCCACGATTTTCGATAGCACAAGCATGTAACTGCCCTTCACGCATTTGGCGAATTTTATCCACAGGATTGGCATTTCGATCGCCCGCCAGACTCGACATCAACCGAGCAATTTCATCTTGGTGATTGGGATTGAGGCTTGACCACATTTGCGCATCAACAAAACGCCCTTTTTCATAAAAGTAATCGCGCAAAATGCCTTCTGCGCGCAAACCCACCTTGCTTAATAAAGCAGCGGAGGCATCATTCACTGGATCAATAAATGCTTCTAAACGGTGTAAATCCAATACAGTAAAACCATACTGTAATAAAGCAATGATTGCTTCGCTCATCAAGCCTTGCTGCCAAAATTCGGGATGCAATTCGTAACCCATTTCGGCACGACTGTTTTCCAATGAAAAACTGTGCAAACCACACGTACCAATCACCCGCTCATCTTCCCCTTTTAAGGTCAAACCCCAACGCATACTGGTTTGAGCCAAAAAGCGGTTCTGCCATGTTTGCAGCAAATGTTCGGCTTCTTGTACACATGTGAATGTTTCTAAATCATAAAATTCTGTGACTTCATCCAGTGAGAAATATTGAAATATCGCAGGCGCATCACTTGGACGCAACGCCCTTAGCGTTAATCGAGGAGTATTCAGCTCTGGCAAATCAAGCGGAAACATGGCTTATCCTTTTATTTATTTCAAATACTTAAGTGTAACACCAACTGTAGGTAAAATTGAGACTTTGGGGTTATCAAGCCATTCAAACAGCCTTAACCATACCAATAGTGTTTTACCAATATTGGTTTTGGCTGCAAAGCAAATTTAGCTAAAAATTCAGTGCTTATTTTCCATGTATTAGAATTTCTCCTACATTCAAGGAACGACCTTCGCCTTCAATATAAGCATCATATTGATAATTCTTCTCTGATAACGTTTTAGAGGTATAAATCTCATATCCTTCACCACAATCAATGGAGAAGGAAAAATTTTTAGGTTTTTCAAACGATCTAATATCTACACGAAAGCGACTATTGATTGGAAGGTTTTTGCTGGATTGGCTTGTATTTTCAGAACCTGAAAGCACACAGTTATTAAGTGGCTGGTGACCCTCATCTACAACGGTGCCATATACCGGAATAATATAGACTGACTGATGTTCGCCACCAGCTATTTTCATCATCAAATAAGCAGGCGGAATGGCAATCACCTCACATCCCGCAAGCGAAACGCCAATAATACCCATGACTAAGAATTTGATGACACATTTTTTATAAATTTGCACTGTAAGCTCTATGATGTTTAGATTGAATAATTCTTAAGTGTATAACAATAATATACAGTTTACATTGATTCTAATGCAGATTCTATCGGTTGTCTGGTTCGAATGTGTACCCAATGAATCAGTATTGATACCATATTCTCCCAATAAAAAATGGTGCTATCACCAGCACCATTTTAATTCAATCCGTTACACAACCTAATGAAAGGCTATCCCAAAACACCGCTTAATTGAGCAATAAATAGCAATGCAAATGCACTCAAATACGTCAAGCCCACCCACGCCAAAACTTTTAGCCACGGTGCTATTGTGTAATGGCCTTTGGAAACCAAGCGCAAATTTAGCCATGCAAAAAGTGGGGTGGTGACGAATGAAGCAATCATTGCAAATTGCAACATGGGGCCAACGGCACTTTTGAATTGAAATACCACCACAAAACCCAATAAGGTGGTTGCCACAATCCACATATCCAAAGCCCGTTTATTGCTTGTTTTCGCACGTTTAATAATGCGTAACGACTCCATATTGGTACGAGAATAGCCATCAATCACCGTCAATGTCGTGCCAAACATACAAGCAAAGGCAATAAACACCACCAAATAACGTGACCATTCGCCAATGGTACTCGCGTACATATTAATCAATTGGTTAATATACGCACCACCCACCATTTGTACGGGTGTTCCTGAGCCATATTGCACCAATGCACCCAATGCCAAAAATACAATCGCCAAAACTGCTGTGCTAATGTAACCCACATTAAAATCAAATAAACCATCTCGCAATGAAACTGTGCGTTTTTCTCGTTTGGCAGCCACCCACATTGATGTCAAAGCAGATATTTCAATGGGTGCGGGCATCCAGCCCATTAATGCCACAATAAAGCTCAAAGACATCAAGTTCCAAGGTGATGGGCCAACATAACCCACAGGAGCAACAGCACCACGGCCCATGGCAATCACCACCGCAGTCACTGTGGCAGCGGTTAATGAAATCATAATAAATTTGGATAGCCCATCCAATAAAGCATACTTGCCTGCCACCAACAAAAACATAGATACGCCCAACACCACAACCACCAACCATGTCATGGGTACACCAGGCAGAACATACGACAAAATAGCCGCTGATACAATCGACACACCAGCTGTATTAATCACTGCTGAAAAAATATTCAGTGTGAAAAATCCCCAAATATACGCCCGACCATTGCGTGCATACCCCACCAATAGGCTTTCATTATTGGCCAATGTGTATTCAGAACCAAAGCGGAAAAATGGGTATTTAAATAAGTTGGCCAAAACAATAATAATCGCCAATTGCCATCCATATAAGGCTCCCGCTTGGGTCGAGGCGATTAAATGTGAACCACCCACTGCAGCAGACGCCATTAAAATACCGGGCCCCAATGCGCCCATGCGTGAGCGCCATGTTGATGGTGCATCTTCAGCACCCACAGCCACAGCGGATGTTGGGGGAGTGGTTGAAACAGACATATTCATCTCCTGTACTTGCATGTTTTGATTTAAAAAACATGCCAATATTGTTCTTATCGCTATTTTGGGTATCTCATTACCCTTTGCAACAAGCCAATATACCTGTATTGTGAATTTTACGTTTTGATTTTATTGAAATTTAATTGATTATTTTTTACAAATTTTAGAATATTATTTTTTAAATAAACCTTATTTATATAAAATCATACTGATTATTGTTTTCTTAACACTATTTAACCGTTATTTTGGTCACACATAATCAAACCCTATGCCCATCGCTTAAGAGCAATAGCAATAACCACGGTCATGATGGCATCTCGCACTTCATTAAACTTTGGTTTACCTACTGACAAATTGTGCTCAATACCCAAACCTACCCCAATAAAAAAGGTGAGCATCTGCTCACCCTTGGCTTAGACTAGTCAATGTCCCTAGGCAAAAAAGTCACATTATTGTCCTTGGCTTTTTTGACAGCACGGCTTTGATTTT
>JASLDB010000056.1 GCA_030151665.1 Neisseriaceae bacterium | reverse complement strand
CTTTGTCTTTGAAAATAACAGTGCCCAAATCGGTAGCTTCATGGGCGTTGCGAGCACGATTGATAATGCGAGATTGAAGTGTCATGACCGTCTCCGGCCATAAGCCATGAATAAATAATAGTACACAATAAGCCACAAACACGTCCCTACAGCAAACTTTAAGGCATAAGGTAAGGTGGTGAGTGGTGACCAAAAACCTTCAATAATGGCAGCAATAAATAAAAATACAAAAGCAGCGCCCATAAACTGGCCGGCGGCTTTGCCTTCTTTTTTCAGTGATTCTAGACGGCTGAACCCTTTGGGAAAGAGCAGTGCAACACCCATTTTTAGACCACCAGAGGTGGCTAACACAATACCGGTTAACTCAAAAGAACCATGGGCAACAACAAAGGAAAAAAAGGCTTTGGCAGGGGGTTGATGTCCCATATAACCCATGACGCCGCCAATAATATAACCATTGCTAATGGCAGTGTAAATGGTGCCAATGCCCAAGAAAATACCACCCGCAAAGGCTTTAAAAGCAATGCCAATATTGTGCCAAATATAAAAAGCAAACATTATCATGTCTTGTGAAAATTCACGATTGACACCCTTGGCATGGCTATTAGACATCTCTTGAAAACTGTCAACAGATTGCTGCACAACACCTTTGCCCAGTAAGGTATCCGCAAGATTGGGGTTGAGCCAGACCATCAAAAAACAGGCGAAAAAAGGCACATAAAATAACAAATGTCCCCAGATAAAAAATGATTTTTCTTGGTGGATTAATTTGGGAAAATCATGTGACACAAACTGATACAACTGCTGCAATAAATGGGGCTTTTTCTGATAGAGAAAGGTATAACTTTGTTCTGACAATTTTTGTAAGTAGTCAATCAAATTGGGAGAGTATGAGCGAGATTGTGCCAAGGCCAAATGTTGGCACAATAAACGGTAATTTTCAGCAAATACCATTAAATCCGATCGACTCAAGCGCTTGGGTTCGGTTTGTAAAACATCAATGGTGTTTTCAATACCCAACCAAAACTGGGTGTTTTGGCTTTCGAAAAAACTTTGCTTCATAAGATGCCCCCTTGTTCAAATGACTGACCTGTAATGGTCTTGGCAAAGCACAAGGCGGTTTTGATGGGGTTTTCACTGCGAATACGCAATGATTGCATGAGCGTTTCGGCCAATTCTTCTTGGCGATTGACAGACAATTGATGGTGCCTTTCTGCAAACGATACAATGGCTTGTTGTTCAATCAGCGTTAACGGGTGCGGTAATGGCATGGCAGGCAAATGCTGCAAGATGCGATTGAGTTTTTTGGATGAGCTGTTGTTGTACACAACCAACGTACCCGCTAACATGTCACCAATGCGTTGGCTTTTTCCTGATAATAAGACTGAGCCAGCACCCAAAGCGTAAAACATGGGTAGGCCATCAATGAGGCGCAAAAGATTGCGCACCAACGAGGAGGACCATGTAATGGGTGTACCATTGTCCATAACGACTTTGATGTCCATGGCTTTTTTGCCCAAGGTTTGGCCGTGGCAATACACTTCAAAAATAATGGGATACAGCCAAAAGGTCACAAAAGCATTCAGAATAAACAATAATAAGGCAAATCCTTCAGAAACACTGACAAGCATGATGATGATGAAAGAAGAAATAAACATCCACACGCATCGAACGAGCCAATCAATCATCAAAGCCCCGGCTCGAGCAGTAATGTTGGCCACGGGCAAGAGAATATCAATGGCTTCAGGGGTTTCTAAGGAAACAGCAGTATCCAGTGTTGTATTTGTCATTGTCATCAATAGTTGTTATTCAATATCCAAACGGCTCAAACGGTAGCGCATTGAGCGAAAACTAATGCCCAATAATTTGGCGGCTTGGGTGCGATTATAATGCGTGGCCTGCAAGGCGAGTTCCAAGACATTTTTTTCAATGGTATCTAGGTAGTCTTGCAAAGATGTTTCACCAACGGCAAATGGTATGCCCTCGGCCTCGATATGTGGGTGTTGTAACTCTTGCGACACAAAAATTTGGTCATCAATGTACAAATCTTCTTTTTGAATAGTGTGATTATTGCAAAGAGCGGTCGCCCGTTCAAGGATATTTTCAAGTTCTCGGATGTTTCCTGGGTAGTTATATGTCATTAATGCTTTTTTTGCATTGTCATGAATGCGAAATTGTTGCCCTTGACTGACTTTTTGCATTAAGTATTTAACCAATGTTGGTAAATCCTCGCGCATTTCACGCAATGGTGGCATGGTAATGCTCACGACATTTAAGCGATAAAATAAGTCCTGTCGAAATCGACCTTCTGCCACTTCGACATTTAAATCCTTGTGGGTGGCGCAAATGATGCGAACATCGACAGCCACTTCATTGCTATCACCAATGCGGCGTACTGCTTTTTCTTGAATGGCACGCAATAGTTTAACTTGCATGCTTAATGGCAAATCAGCCACTTCATCTAAAAATAAAGTGCCTTTGTTGGCATCTTGGAAAAATCCTGTTTTATCAGCATTCGCACCAGTGAAACTGCCTTTTCGATAACCAAAAAACTCACTTTCCATCAAGCTGTCTGGAATCGCACCACAGTTAACCGCAACAAAAGGTTCATTAACGCGCATGGATTGTTCATGGATGCTGCGTGCAGCCTGTTCCTTACCCGTTCCAGATTCACCGGTGATATAAACAGGAACCAAGGTTTTGGCCAATTTGCCAATCAAGTCATGTACTTCTTGCATGTGGGCAGATTGCCCGATTAGGCGCTTAGGTGATGAATCTTGATTGGATGGCGCAACTGGCTTATCGGTATTATTGCCTGTTGATTCGGGTACAGCTTCAGGTTTGGGTTCTGTGGTGGTTGGGGTCGGGGGATGATTGGCAGGCGATGATTTATTGGGTGTTGGTGCCTGAACATCATCAACATTGACAGCGGATTTCACCAAACTGCGTAAATGAGCCAGTGTAATGGGTTTTTGGATATAGTCAAAAGCCCCTGCTTTCATGGCTTTGACGGCATGATCAGCATTGCCATAAGCGGTAATTACCGCAATGGGAATGTCTAATTTTTGATCGGTAATGTATTGAACGACTTCCAAGCCAGAGCCATCAGGCATGCGCATGTCAGTTAAGACCAAGGCATAAGGATTTTGTGCAATCTTTTGCTTGGCGACTTCCACACCTTCGGCGGTGTCGGTAGCCAATCCCATTTTCATTAACGTGATTTCAATTAAATCGCGTAAATCCGCTTCATCATCCACAATTAAAATGGGTAAATTGTTTTTCTTATTCATACTCTACTCTGGGCAAGGAAAGTTCAAAGGTGTTTTCACCTAAAAGGTATTGCAGCGTCGATAGATTCGACTGGGCAAGTTCACGAGCGATAAAAAGCCCAAGCCCTGTGCCATGGTGCTCCGTGGTAAAAAAAGGCTCGAAGATTTTGCGGTGAATTTCAGGTGAAATGCCTTTGCCATTGTCAATGACATGCAATAACAATCGGTCTTTATAACCATCAGGGCGTCCATAGATTTTAATGGCTTGTAAGTCTTGTTGACTGTGGCGCCAAGCATTGTTAACCAGATTCCATAAAATTTGTCGCAAGTGATTTCGATCAAACATCACAATGGTGCTGCGCATAAAAAATTGCATGCTGATTTTGCCTTGCGATTCTGGAATGCTTAAATAAATATCTTGTAAAAACTCAGGTAAAAATTCCCGCAAATCGATGGCTTCTACTTTTGGCTTTAACCGTTTGTTCAAAGCCAAAACCTCTTCTAGTAATTTATCAATCCGATCAATATTGCTATTGATCATTCTCTCCAGTTTATCGGTGAAAGCGTTTTGATTGCTTTCAAACAGAAGTTCATTGGCATGGCGAATGGCTGACAATGGATTGCGAATTTCATGGGCAATATTGGCAGTTAATTGTCCCAGTGATGCCAATTTATCGGCTTGAGATTCTTGTGCAATGTCTTCTTCTGAGCGAATAAATAACATTAAAATAGGCGGGTTAATATCATGCATTGAAATGGCACGAATACGCACAGGCAATTGGTGGATATCACCCAAATACTCAAAGCTGAGATTGTGATTATTGCGCCACAGGTTCAGTACTGGTTGAAAAATATTCTGTTTACTTTGCTGTGCCAATAGCGCAGGTGGGAAATAGATTGTGGCTTGGGCATTGTGCAGCAAAATTTTGTGCTGTTTATCAATCACAATAATGGCTTCTTGCACTCGATTCAATACCAAGCTATTGAGTTGGCTTAAGCGAATAATCTGATCTTGGTGCTCAGAAATGGTGTCTGTGGCACGTTGGATATGGCGCATGGCAAAAGAGGTTGGCCACGCCACCAAAAAAGCAGCCCCTGCTAATAAGCCGGCATTAAAAATAATATAGGTTTCGGATGTTTTGGTAGACAGGGTTTCTAGCGGGTGATCTAAGCCGATTAGGGAGAAAAAGAAAATTAAAATAGTGGTCAGGGCAGCATAAGTAAATGTATACCTGCCACTACTCATTAAACAAGCTGTGGCAACAAATGGCAGGATCAAAATACCCAATCCAGAGTTAATTCCACCCGATAAATACATCAGTATCGACATCATAACAATATCGACTACCCCACTCATGGGCTGTAAAGCTCTTAATCGGGGGTGAGTGCTGGGGGCAAATAGCGCCAATGTAATAATCAGAAAATAGGTCAAACACCAAATATAGAATCCCGTCGTCACCATGCGATCATCAATGGCGATACTCAATACGCCTTGATAAACAATCAAGGAAAAGAGCACAGCACAGCGTGCAGTGTTCACCAAATTGGGAACACTTTGCAATGGGGATTGTGTATCTGATGTTTGTATCATCATAGCGTCAAATCTTCTTTTTGCAATAACAAAGCACTGATGCTTTGGTTATTGTTTAATGGCTTTCCTCGACGAGCGCGTTTACCTAAAACATCTTGAATTCGCAAAGACTCTTGGTATTCACCACCTCGTTTGCCTTCGCTTTTGACAACGAAGTGATCTTGTGGACAGATTAAAACATGACTTAATTTTTCAGCGCCTTGCGTTGATAATAATTGCAAGCCACGACCTTTGCCCATGATTTTTAACTCATTGGCAGGGTAGGCCAGTAAACGGTTTTCATCGCTGGCTAATACAATGTGACCAGTCTCATAATCTTGGCTGCTGATACTAACTGGCGCTAAGAGGGTTTCTTTGGCTTCCAATGTAATAAATGCTTTGCCCGCTTTATTGCGAGTGAGTAAATCTTGTAGTTTGGCAATAAAACCATAGGCACCAGTGTGAGCAAACAAGAAATGCTCGTCAGGTAGGCCAGTTAAGACAAAAGCAACTTGTGCTCCTGCTTGTAGTTCAGCAAGCGAACTAATGGGTGCTCCATCACTTCGACCACTTGGCACATCTGCGGCATCAATATTGTAAACCCGACCCAAGGTGTCAATGACAATAACAGGCCAAATGGTTCGACCTTCTAAGGTCTGTGCTAAACCATCACCTTCTTTGAAAGTGGTTTGACCAAGGTCTAGGTTGTGACCACTTCGGGCACGCAACCAGCCTTTTTTAGATAAAATAAGGGTGATGGGTTCATCCACAGTGCTTTGGGTTAATGCTGCACGGTCAGCTTCTTCAATCAAAGTACGGCGATCATCACCATAGGTTTTGCAATCGTCTTGCATTTCTTTGATGATTAATTTTTGTTTGGCTTTGTCATCGCTGAGTAAGTGATTTAAATCATCTCGTTCATCTTGTAGTTTTTTCAATTCTTGTTCGAGTTTAAACCCTTCTAATCGAGCCAATTGGCGCAGACGAATCTCTAAAATATCTTCGGCTTGAATCTCACTTAGATTGAATGCAGCCATTAATTCGGGCTTGGGTTCATCCGATTCACGAATGACTTTAATGACTTCATCAATGTGCAAAAAGGCAATCATGCGACCGTCTAAAATGTGAATGCGGCGATTGACTTGGTCTAATCGGTGTTGCAATCGACGTGTGACGGTACTAACACGGTAGCTTAACCATTCTTCTAAAATGTTTTTTAGGTTTTTTTGCGCAGGGCGATTGTCCATGCCCATCATCACCAAGTTCATGGACGCATTGCCCTCTAGGCCAGTTTGTGCCAACAAGGTGTTCATGAATTCATCAGGGTCAATGCGGCTAGATTTAGGTTCTAACACCAATCTAACAGGGTGTTCACTATCGGATTCGTCACGCACTTTATCCAAAAGCGATAACAACAAATCTTTCAAGTTCTGTTGGTCTTTGTTGAGGCTTTTTTTGCCTGCTTTGGGCTTAGGATTGGTTTGCTCTTCAATTTCTGCCAAGATTTTTTGGGTGCTGGTATTTGGTGGCAGTTCCGAAACAATCACACGCCATTGGCCACGGGCTAGCTTTTCAACTTCATAACGTGCCCGAACACGAACACTGCCACGACCCGTTTGGTAAATGTGCAATAAGTCTTGTTTTGGGGTAATGATTTGTGCACCACCAGCAAAATCAGGGCCTTGTACATAGTCCATTAAATCAGCAACATCCAGTGTTGGCTTTTTTAATAATGCAATGGCCGCTTGTGTGACTTCTGTTAGGTTGTGTGAGGGAATTTCTGTGGCCATGCCCACAGCAATACCAGACGCACCATTGAGTAATACCATGGGCAATCTAGCGGGTAAACTCACTGGTTCATCAAAAACACCATCGTAATTGGGTTGAAAATCCACAGTGCCCATGTTGATTTCGGATAGCAACAAACTGGCGATGGGCGTCAATCTGGCTTCGGTATAACGCATGGCAGCAGCACCATCGCCATCTCGGGAACCAAAGTTGCCTATGCCATCAATTAAGGGGTAACGCAAGGTAAAGTCTTGGGCCATGCGCACCATGGCTTCATAAGCGGAAGAATCACCATGAGGATGGTATTTACCCAAAATCTCACCCACCACACGGGCAGATTTAACAGGTTTTGCACCCGATACTAAGCCCATATCATTCATGGCATACAAAATACGGCGCTGTACTGGTTTTTGACCATCTGAAACTTCAGGCAAGGCTCGGCCTTTGACCACGCTCATGGCGTATTCTAGATAGGCTTTTTCAGCATACAGACCTAAATTTAAACTGGTGTCGGTCATGATGGGTTGAGGTGGGGTAGTGTGCAAATCAGACATGGGCATGAATTCTTTATCAGCGGCAAATACGGCTATTGTAATGCAAAAAGGGCTACCTTCGTACACAGTGTGCAAAGGAGCGGTTAATGGATGACATCATATATGACTTGTAAATACTTGCAAATAAAAGCGCAAAGGATTCTTTTGTGACTTGAAAAATAGCCGCTATGGCACTATGTATATCAGCATTGAACCAGAAAATAGCGGTTTTTTAAGACGGCTATGCACTCAGAGGAGTTTTTATGCAACAGTTTGACGGCACAACCATTGTCTCAGTACGTCGTGGCGAACATGTCGCCATTGGCGGCGATGGCCAAGTAACCTTGGGCAATACCATTATCAAGGCAACCGCACGCAAAGTGCGCAAATTGTACCAAGACAAAGTGTTAGCAGGTTTTGCTGGTGGTACGGCTGATGCATTTACCTTGATTGAGCTATTTGAAAGCAAATTGCAAAAACACCAAGGCAAATTATTGGTTTCTGCCATTGAGTTGGCAAAAGAATGGCGTACAGATCGCGCTTTGCGACGTTTAGAAGCCATGTTAATTGTGGCTGACAAACAGCATACACTGATTATTACCGGCAATGGTGATGTGTTAGAACCAGAAGACAGCATTGCTGCTATTGGTTCTGGCGGTGCTTTTGCCCAGTCGGCAGCACGTGCCTTGATGGAAAATACAGAATTAGCACCTGAAGTGGTGGTTAAAAAATCATTGGAAATTGCCGGTGGTATCTGTATTTACACCAACCAAAATCACACCATTGAAGTTTTGAACGACTAAACCACGTTTAAACATACCCGAAAAAGGATGACCATGAGCACTTTAGTCATGACCCCAAAAGAAATTGTTCACGAATTAGACAAACACATTATTGGCCAACACAATGCCAAAAAATCGGTGGCAGTTGCGTTGCGTAACCGCTACCGCCGTAGCCAAGTGGCAGAGCCGTTGCGTAGCGAAATTGTACCCAAAAATATCTTGATGATTGGACCAACTGGCGTTGGTAAAACCGAAATTGCACGCCGTTTGGCTCGATTGGCAAATGCCCCTTTTATTAAAATTGAAGCAACCAAGTTTACCGAAGTCGGTTATGTTGGTCGTGATGTGGATAGCATTATTCGCGATTTAATGGAAAGTGCCATTAAAAATGTGCGTGAACAAGCCATTCAAAAAAACAAAGACCGCGCGCAAGATGCTGCTGAAAATCGTATTTTAGATGCTTTGTTGCCCAAACCACGTCAAATCGGCTTTGAAGGTGAGCCACAAGCAGCAGAACCTGAGAGTGCAACACGTCAAAAATTCCGTAAAATGCTACGTGAAGGCCAGTTTGACGACAAAGAAATTGAAATTGAAGTGGCACAAATGGCACCACAAAGCATGTCGATTATGGGCCCTCCAGGGATGGAAGACTTTACCCAACAATTACAAGGCATGTTCGCTGGCATGGGACAAGGAAAAACCAAGCCTCAGAAAATGAAAGTCGCCAACGCCATGAAAATGGTTTTGGATGAAGAAGCGGCCAAGTTGGTTAATGAAGAAGAATTGCGTGAAACTGCGGTTCAAGCCGTTGAGCAGCATGGCATTGTTTTCTTAGATGAAATCGATAAAGTTGCCACCGGTGGTGATCGCCAAGGCGCCGATGTTTCTCGCCAAGGTGTGCAACGTGATTTATTGCCATTGGTTGAAGGCACGACTGTACAAACCAAATACGGCATGATTAAAACAGATCATATTTTGTTTATTGCTTCAGGTGCCTTTCATTTAAGCAAACCATCGGATTTAATTCCTGAACTACAAGGTCGTTTCCCGATTCGAGTGGAATTGGACAACTTAAGCGTGGATGACTTTAAAGCAATTTTGACATCAACAGATGCTTGTTTGGTAACACAATACAAAGCATTGTTGGCAACTGAAGACACTGAATTGGAGTTTACAGAAGAAGGCATTGAGCGTTTGGCACAAATTGCTTTCCAAGTGAATGAGAAAACAGAAAACATTGGTGCACGCCGTTTGCATACTGTTTTAGAGAAACTATTGGAAGAGGTTTCATTCCAATCTGAGTCTGGCAAAGTGGTGATTGATGCGGCGTATGTGGATGAACGCTTACAAAATGTTGCAGAAAAAGAAGATTTAGCCCGTTACGTGTTGTAAACTAACTGTGTTTATCTTTGCAACATGCAAAACGATTACCGACTAAAGGAGCAATTTATGCAAAAACTGGCTGGTTTTAATCACAATCAAACCGCTGTGCGTTCGATGCAAGAAATTGAAGCAGGAACAGAAGAAGCTTTGCGTCAAGCGGCAGCATCAAGCAATGCTAGCAAACACAATCCTATTCGCATTATGAAAGATTTGGATGTGAGTGATGCGGTAAAAGATTTGGCCAATAGCGCTAAAGAAGTGGCAGATGGTATTGAGGGTTCTATTAAATCCGCAGCCAGTACGTTGACAAGTACTGCCGAAGCGGCAGCACAGCGCTCTGCGGATGCAGTCAAAAAAGCAGCTCATCAAGCCAGTGGCCATTTTTCAGATACGCCACGCAATCAACCCCATGCGGAAGTGGTGGATGATGCAGAAAAACTGCAGCGCAATATTGCAGCAGCTTTGTGGATTGCAACGATTGCTTTTAGTGTTGTGCCAGGTTTATTGGTATTGTTGACACGTTCAGACAATATTTATTTGCGTGCGCAAGCGCAAGAAGCCATTAACTGGGCGGCTACATTGTTGGTAGGTGGCGCAATTTGTTCTTTGTTAACCGTGATATTCATCGGCATGCCATTGATGTTCTTGTTGGGTATTGCCCACATTGCATTTTGTGTCATGGGTGTACAAGCGGCATTGGGCGGCAAACGTTATCGTGTGCCCATGAGCTGGCGTTTATTGTGGGATTAATGCATTGCAAAAATCAAAAAAGCTGCCAGAGTAACGTGGCAGCTTTTTTTGGCTTATAAATAAAAATAGATACAAATAAAATGGGCAATGCTACCGGCCAAAACAAAAATATGCCAAATGCCATGACCATGTTTGATTTTGGTGTCATTGATAAACCAATAAATTCCAATGCTGTATGCCAAACCACCAGCGACCAACCAGAATAGTCCCCAGTTAGAAAGATTTTGCACCAATGGGTTAATGGCCACGAGTATCAGCCAACCCATGACCACATACAACACCAAAGACAGCCAGCGTGATGGCGAAACACGCCCATAAGTGACTTCTTGAATAATCCCAAACAAAGCCAAGCCCCAAGATACCCCAAAAATGGACCAACCCCAAGCAGGTGGTAATGTCACCAAGGCAAATGGGGTATAAGTGCCTGC